>JAHJPT010000181.1 GCA_018819685.1 Alphaproteobacteria bacterium | reverse complement strand
AGTTTCTTGACCGCTTTCATCAGGCGGGCTGTTCTGCGACGCCATCGCTGGTCGACAATCGCAGACCGCGCAGTCGCAGCGCATTGGCAATCACCGAGACTGACGACAGGCTCATCGCTGCTGCCGCGATCATCGGGTTCAGCAATAGCCCGAAAGCCGGGAACAGCACCCCTGCGGCGACCGGGATGCCAAGCGTGTTGTAGGCAAAGGCGAAAAACAGGTTTTGCCGAATGTTGCGCATCGTCGCCCTTGACAGGACGATAGCTTGCACCACGCCGGTCAGATCGCCGCGCACCAGCGTTACGCCGGCACTTTCGATCGCGACATCGGTGCCGGTTCCCATGGCAATACCGACATCGGCCGCTGCGAGCGCTGGGGCATCGTTGATACCGTCGCCTGCCATGGCGACCCGGCGTCCTTCGGATTTCAGCCTCTCGACCTCGCGGTGCTTGTCTTCGGGCGAGACGTTGGCGTGAACCTCGTCAATGCCCATTTCCTGCGCGACCGCTTCGGCAGTTCCGCGGCTGTCACCGGTCAGCATGACCACGCGAATGTCGCGCGCGTGCAATGCCGCGATGGCGTTTGCGCTGGTGGGTTTGATCGGGTCCGCCACGGCAATCAGACCAGCGGGCTTCCCGGCAAAAGCGACGAACATTACCGTCTGCCCCTTCGTCCGTCCGGCTTCGGCCGTACCCAGCCAGCTTTCGTCGCTGATCCCGACCCGGCGCATCATCTTTTCGTTCCCGATCGCGACCCGGCGACCGTTCACGTCCGCTTCGACACCCTCGCCCGTGGTCGAGGCAAGATCGGTCGCGTCTGCTGGCGACACCCCTCGTGACCGCGCGCCCTCGACTATCGCATGAGCCAAAGGATGCTCGCTACCCATCTCGACCCCGGCGACCGCGGCAAGAAACTCGGCTTCGTCGATGCCCTCGACAGGATTCACCGCCACCAGATCGGGCTTGCCCATCGTCAAGGTGCCGGTCTTGTCGACTACCAGCGTATCAATCTTCTCCAGCGTCTCCAGTGCTTCGGCATTGCGGATCAGGATCCCGTGCTGCGCGCCCTTACCTGTCCCGGTCATCACCGACATCGGCGTCGCAAGACCCAATGCGCACGGACACGCGATAATCAGGACCGCGATCGCGTTGACCAGTGCATAGGTTAGTGCGGGAGCGGGACCCCATATCGCCCAGACGGCAAATGTGACGACGGCGACCATCACCACGGCGGGCACGAACCAGCCTGCGACTTGATCGGCCAAACGCTGTATCGGTGCGCGGCTACGCTGCGCCTCGGCCACCATCTGGACGATTTTGGACAGCATGGTGTCCTTGCCCACGTTGGTCGCCCGCATGATGAACCCGCCGGTCTGGTTGACCGTCCCGCCGATCACCGTGTCGCCAGCGCCCTTCTTCACCGGAAGCGGTTCCCCGCTGACCATTGATTCGTCGATCGCGCTCGACCCTTCCTCGATCTCTCCATCCACGGGAACCTTATCTCCGGGGCGAACACGCAGTCGGTCGCCGGACTCTAGCTCGTCGAGCGGCACCTCCCGCTCGTCACCGCTCCCGAAGATTTTCACGGCTGACGGCGGTGCCAACTCGAGCAGAGCTCGCAATGCGCTCGACGTCGAACCGCGAGCTTTCAGTTCCAATACCTGGCCCAGCAAGACCAGCACGGTGATGACCGCTGCCGCTTCGTAATAAACACCCACCCGTCCGGAATGATCGCGGAAGGCCGGCGGAAAGAGCTCGGGCATCGCGGTCGCCACCAGGCTGAACAGATAAGCGATCCCGACGCCGATACCGATCAGTGTGAACATGTTGAGGTTGCGTGTTTTCAGCGACTCCCACGCGCGGACAAAGAATGGCCAGCCGCCCCACAACACCACCGGAGTGGCGAGCACGAACTGCGCCCATTGCGCCCGGGCAGGTTCGATCAACTGATCGAAACTGAGCCATGGGATCATGTCGCTCATCGCATAGACAAAGAGCGGCAGCGTAAGCAGCGCGCTCCACCAGAAGCGGCGGCGCATATCGACAAGCTCGGGATCGGGCCCGTCATCCAATGACACCGTTTCCGGTTCCAAAGCCATGCCACAGATCGGGCAGGAGCCCGGGCCAGTTTGGCGGATCTCGGGATGCATCGGACAGGTGTAGATCGTGCCCTCGGGCATATCCTCGACGACGTTCAGGTGCTCGCCCGACAAGTACAGTTCGGGATCTGCACGAAACTTATCGTGGCAGCGCGATGAGCAGAAATAATGCTGGGCATTGTCGTGCTCGGCGCGGTGCTCGGCGCCCTCGATCGTGACACTCATCCCGCAAACGGGATCGATCGCGACACCGTCGGCCCCGGGGGGCGCCTTGGCGGGCTCGCAGCAGTTTTCGTGATCAGTCATGTGCGTCTCCCAACCAGTGCCCCATCAGCCGGCGCAGCGGAACGAGCAGCGCCGCGGCCCAAAAACCGTAAATCAGGCACCACAGGAGGCCAGCTAGAATGCCGCCGAGAGTCAGCCACTCGAACCCCGGAAGCCAGGGCGACCAGGCGCGGTGCATCTCGAACCCTGCGGGCAGCATCAGGCCGTAAATGATGCAGGCGGCCAGGCTGAGCATCAGAAACACCGAGAAAGTCGAGCCCCAGATCAGGATGGTTCGGGATATGGAGAGGGGGGTCATGACTGGCTCCTTGCCACGGCTTACGAGCGGAAATGGTTGGCGCGTTCCACCAGTTGCCGCATCTGGGTTGCAGCATGGATGGTGAGCGGATGCTGCGTTGCATCGGGACGCGGCGTGATGAGATCCGCCATTTCGGCAACCCGCTCGAGCTGGGCATCGTCAGCCTCGGACAACAGGCTGAGGACGATGTTTTCCAAAGCGATCACCCGGATGCGTAGCTGGATCATTTCGGCATCCGACAGGACGGGGACATCTCCGTCCACGCATGCTGCGGCTAAAGCTTCCTGCGGGCCGCAGGGCAATGCTCCGCCCTCATCCTCCCACCGTGAAACTGCGCTTTTTTTCTTGTCGTGTGCCATGTCTATAGCTCCTGATGAAATTACCGTTCTCTGCCTGCGTGATGCGGGGCGGCAAACACCGCCTCTGCGCGCCTATCGCGACGCGGACGAGAACATGTTCTCGAGCTCCTCGCGCAGGGCCAGCACTCCCTCATCCTCGTCCGCTTCCGGTTTGCCCACCGCGGGCTTGTCATCGATCCACGTTCCGCTCTCGATCGTATCGAGCAGAAAGCCCGCGAGATCGGCGTGGCGGCAGCGGAAACAGTCGGAGGGCAATTTTCGCGTCTGCGCCTGCGCCGCTCCGCTATAGGGAAGATCGATGAGCCATCCGGGTCTGACGGCTGTCCACCGGACGCCCCGCTCGGCTTCGAGCATGCGCTCCATGATCCGTATCTGGTCGAGGATGTTCGTCAAGGCCGGAACGACGGTCAGCTGGAACCAGGAGGGAACGCTTGGCTGATGATCTACGAAAGCGGCGGAGATAACGGCGATCCGGTCGACATCCGCCTGGCCCATCGCTTCAACGATGCGGCGTGTCCCCTCGGAGT
>JAHJPT010000180.1 GCA_018819685.1 Alphaproteobacteria bacterium | reverse complement strand
TCTCGCTGCAGCATGGCCACGATCTGATCCTCAAGCGGATGAAGCGCCGCCATCTGCGCGGCGATGCCGTTGCTCTGGTCGAGCGGCTGCGCGAACGGCGCCCCGATCTTGCGGTCGGCGCCGATCTGATCGCCGGCTTTCCTACCGAGAGCGAGGAGCACCACGCCGCCAATCTGGCGATCGTGCGCGAGCTGCGGATCGTCCACGGCCACATCTTCCCCTATTCGCCCCGCCCCGGCACCCCCGCCGCGCGGATGCCGCAGCTCGACCGTCCGACCATCAAGCAACGCGCCGCCGAACTGCGCGAAGCGGTCGCCATGCAGCGATCCGAATGGCTGGCGACGCTGGTCGATAAACCCGCCGTGGTCCTCGGGGAAAGAGACGGGACCGGCTACACTCCCGGCTTCGCCCGCGTGGCGCTGGCCGGGGGAACCGCCGCGGGAACGCTTGTCGAAATCACCCCCACAACCATCAAGGACGGCCTGCTGACATGAGCGAGACGAGCTGGACCGAACGGCTGTTCGGCGGGTTCCGCAAGACGCAGCAGCGGCTGGCGGAAAACCTAACCGAGGCGGTCGGCACTGCGCGGCTCGACGACGCGAGGCTCGACCAGGTCGAGGACGCGCTGATCATGTCCGATCTCGGCCCCTCCGCCGCTGCGCGGATTCGCGAAAAGCTGAGGGAGAAGCGCTTCGGGCTGGAGATTTCGCAGGAGCAGCTCAAGGAGGCGGTCGCCGAGGAGATCGCGGCGATCCTGCGCCCGGTGGCGATCCCGCTCGAAATCACCGCGTTCCCGCGCCCGCAGGTTGTGCTGGTGATCGGCGTCAACGGCAGCGGCAAGACCACCACCATCGCCAAGCTGGCGCATCTGTTCCAGGAAGACGATTATTCGGTGATGCTGGCCGCGGGCGACACCTTCCGCGCCGCCGCCATCGGTCAGCTCGCCACCTGGGCCGAGCGGATCGGCGTCCCGTTGGTGCGCGGGCCCGAAGGCGGCGATCCCGCCAGCATCGTTTTCGACGCGGTCAAATCCGCCACCGAGCGCGGCACCGACGTGCTGATCGTCGACACCGCCGGGCGGCTGCAGAACAAGCGCGAGCTGATGGATGAGCTGACCAAGATCCGGAAGGTGCTGGGCCGCCTCAACCCCGAAGCGCCGCACGATGTGCTGCTGGTGCTCGATGCCACGAATGGACAGAACGCCTTGAACCAGATCGATGTCTTCCGCGAGATGGCCGGGGTGACCGGGCTGGTGATGACCAAGCTCGACGGGACCGCGCGCGGCGGCGTGCTGGTCGCGGCGGCGGAGCAATACGGCCTGCCGATCCACGCCATCGGGGTGGGCGAGAAGATCGACGATCTGCGCCCCTTCGATCCCGATCTGGTCGCGCGCGTCATCGCAGGAGTGGCATGATGAACGAGACGACACCAACCACGATCGAGGCCAAACCCAAGACCGGCTGGCTCAACATCCTCGTCGACTACGGTCCGCTGCTGGTGTTCCTCGGGGTCTACAAATTCTACGCTCCCGACGATCCCGGCCCGCTGGGCGAGATCGCGGCGGTGATCTACGGCACGATCGCCTTCATGGCGGCGGCGGTGGTCGCGCTGGCGTTCTCGAAATGGAAGTTCGGCAAGATCTCGCCGATGCTGATGCTCTCGACCGCGCTGATCGTGGGCTTCGGGGCGCTGACCATCTGGCTGCGCGATCCCGATTTCATCCAGGTCAAGCCGACCGCGATCTACACCTTCTTCGGGGTGGTGCTGCTGGTCGGCTACGCCCGCGGGCGGGCGCTGCTGCAGATCCTGCTCGAGGCCGCCTTCGAGGGCCTGGACAGGCAGGGCTGGCTCAAGCTGTCGCGCAACTGGGGCGTGTTCTTCCTTGCGCTGGCGGTGCTCAACGAGGTCCTGCGCGCGCAGCTCAGCTTCGAGAGCTGGCTGTGGGCGAAGATCTGGGTCTTCATGCCGCTGAGCTTCCTGTTCACCTTCAGCCAGATCCCGATGCTGCTGAGGCACGGGCTGGCGCTGGACGACCGCGACGAGGTCCTCAAGGACCAGCCTCCCACCGGGGAATAACGCTCCCCTAGATCTCGACCTGGCTCCCCAGCTCGACCACGCGGTTGGTGGGCAGGCGGAAGAACTCCATTGCGGTCGCCGAATTGCGCAGCATCCAGG
>JAHJPT010000179.1 GCA_018819685.1 Alphaproteobacteria bacterium | reverse complement strand
CTGTCCGCCTATCTCGCGCGGATGGTGTCGAGCAGCGAGTATCTCGGCCTGCGCAGCCTAGCCTCCAAAGTGGTGCGCAAGATGAGCAAGCGGGTGCATTCCAGCCTCGAGAAGGCGGAGGAATACACTCGCGGCATGGTCACCGGCGGAACGCTGTTCGAGGAACTGGGCTTCTATTACGTCGGCCCGATCGACGGCCACAACCTCGATCACCTTATCCCCGTGCTGGAAAATGTCCGCGACAGCGATCAAGGGCCGGTGCTGGTTCACGTCGTGACGCAGAAGGGCAAGGGCTACGCCCCGGCGGAGAACAGCGCCGACAAATATCACGGCGTCCCCAAGTTCGACGTCGTGACCGGCGAGAAGGCGAAATCCGCAAAAGGTCCGCCCGCCTATCAGAACGTCTTCGGCGATACGCTCGCCAAGCTGGCGGAGGGCGATCCGCGGATCTGCGCGATCACCGCCGCCATGCCCAGCGGCACGGGCATCGATCGCTTCGCCAAGGCGCATCCCGAACGCACCTTCGACGTCGGCATTGCCGAACAGCACGGGGTGACCTTCGCTGCCGGGCTGGCCGCGCAGGGCATGCGGCCCTTCGCCGCGATCTATTCCACCTTTCTCCAGCGCGCCTACGACCAAGTGGTCCACGATGTCGCGATCCAGAACCTGCCGGTGCGCTTTGCGATAGACCGCGCGGGGCTGGTCGGCGCCGACGGGGCGACCCACGCCGGCAGCTTCGATGTCACCTATCTCGCCACCCTCCCCAATTTCGTCGTGATGGCGGCAGCGGACGAAGCCGAGCTGGTGCACATGACCTACACGGCGGCCGAGTATGACGACGGCCCGATCGCCTTCCGCTATCCGCGCGGCAATGGCGTGGGCGTCGATCTGCCGGAAACCCCGGAGAAGCTCGAGATCGGCAAGGGCCGGATCGTCCGCGAAGGCAGCAAGGTTGCCATCCTCTCGCTCGGAGCAAGGCTTGCGGAAGCCAGAAAGGCCGCCGACCAGCTCGACGCGCGCGGCCTCTCCACCACCGTGGCCGACATGCGCTTCGCCAAGCCGCTCGACACCGATCTGATCGATCGGCTGATGCGCAGCCACGATGTCGTCGTCACTATCGAGGAAGGCGCCGTGGGCGGCCTTGGCGCGCATGTGCTCACCCATGCCAGCGATACCGGTCTGACCGACAGCGGGCTGCGGATTCGCACGATGCGCCTGCCCGATGTGTTTCAGGATCAGGACGATCCCGGCAAGCAATACGACGAAGCCGGACTCAACGCCCCACATATCGTCGAAAAGGTCCTGAGTGCGCTGCAGCACAACAGCACCGGCGTGGAAGAAGCGCGGGCCTGAACCCGGTGGACCTGCTGAAGATCGAACGCGCAGGCCATGTCGCGACTCTGACGATCGATCGCGCCGAGACGATGAACCCGCTGGGCGCCGCGGGCGATGGCGATGCCTTCGTCGCCGCCTGCGATGTGATCGACCGCGATCTCGATATCCGCTGTGTCATCCTGACCGGCGCCGGGCGGGCGTTTTCGGCGGGCGGCGACATCAAGGCGATGAAGCAGCGCAGCGGCTCCTTCGGCGGAACCGCGCCTGGCCTCTCGGACAATTACCGCAACAATATCCACCGTATCCTGCGCGCACTCTACGGCTTGCGGGTGCCGCTGATCGCCGCGGTCAACGGCCCCGCGATCGGGCTGGGCTGCGATCTCGCCTGCCTGGGCGATATTCGGATTGCTTCGGCCAAGGCGAAGTTCGGGGTCACCTTCCTCAAGCTGGGCATCATTCCCGGCGATGGCGGCACCTGGCTGCTCCCGCGGATCATCGGCGAGGCGCGCGCGGCGGAGCTGTTCTACACCGGCGAGGTGATCGACGCCGAGACCGCCTGCGCCTGGGGGCTGGTCAGCCGGGTGGTCGAACCCGAAGCGTTGATGGACGAAGCGAACGCGCTTGCCGGGAGGATTGCCGCCATGCCCCCGCACGCGCTGCGCCATGCCAAGAACCTGATGCGGCAGGGGCGCGACACCAGCTACGACACCGCGCTCGAGATGGCCGCCAACACACAGGCGCTGATGCACCTGACCGAGGATCACATGGAAGGCGTCGACGCCCTGCTCGACAAACGCTCGCCGCGGTTTACCGGCCGCTAGGCTAGCCGATCCAGCGCCAGATCCCCGCGGGGATTCCGGCCAACGGTAGATGGACCCAAGTCAACACCGCCCAGGCTAGCAACGCCGCCAGCCAGCCTCTCCAGCCCGCCGCCCCAAGCCTGCTCCAGCGCGGCCAATAGCTCGTCTGCGCCTCCCACTGCAGCCACGCCTCGCCCATCAGGCGGCGTTTTTTGCGATCCTGCAGATGCGATCCGAGCAGCGCCATCACCAGGATCGCGAACCCCAGTATGGTCGTTCGCCAGCTCCACCACAGGATAAGATGCGCGATCGCCCACAGCGCGAAGCCCCACATCATGGGGTGGCGGGTGACGATGAACACGCCGCCCGGCCCGGCGCGCGCAGCGGCCTCGGCTCCCGGGCTCGGCATCGAGGGATTGCGCGGCGTCAGCGAGCCGAGAAACAGGACGAGCGCCGGCAGGGTGAGCGCGCTGGCCAGCAGCCAGCCGAGCTCGCCGCTGCCGCCCAGATCGCCCGTGGGCGCGGCGCGGAAGGCGATGATCATCCACACGAAGGCGGCGATGATCACAAGATTGTAGACCAGCATGAAGCCGCCCTGCCCCAGCCTGGCCAGCCAGGGCCGCAGCGGATGCGACATCACCAGGTGGAAGCCCACGAACGCCAGGCTGGCGGCGATCAGCGAGAGAAGGGCGGGATCGAGCGGCTCGGACGCCGCTCCGTGCAAGACCAGCTCACCTGCCATAGCCCGTTCCCTCCGCGTCTATCGTGTTCTCGTCAGCGTCCTTCGATATCGATCAGCTCGACCTTGAACAGCAGTGTCGCTCCCCCCGGGATTGGTCCCTTGCCGACGGGACCATACCCCAGATCGGCCGGAACCGCGATCTCGATCGTATCGCCCACACCCATCTGGGGGATCGCCACCTGCCAGCCGGGGATCAGCCGTCCCAACGGAAAGCTCGCCGGCTCGCCGCGTTCGTAGGAACTGTCGAACACACCGCCATCGATGAACCGGCCTTCGTAATGCACCGTGACCGTATCGGCCACGGTCGGCTTCGCACCGGCACCCTCGCCCGCGATGCGGCGCCAGCGCAGGCCACCATCCATCCAGTGCCACCCGTCCGCGGCCTTGAGCCCACCGAGATAGGCCTGCTGCGCGCTGTGCCAGGCGAGGTCGTTCGACCGGTCCGGTGCTTGGTCCTGCGCGGTCGCGGCGTAGAAGCCGACCGCCGCAAAGGCCATGCCGAGGGCGACAAAGGTGGTCCGCATCTCTTTCACGCCGTCACCAATCGTAGGCTTTCGGCAGAGAGCTCTCGTCGAGGTCGCGATAGCGTTCCTTGAGGCGGCTCTGATGGTTGTCGAGCGGCTGCTCGACGCCGTCGATGAACACCCGCACCGGCATGGCGCCCAGCTCGAGCGGATCATTGTCCCAGATCACCACATCGCCAGCGGCATGGGGTGCGAGAACACCGGCGCGTCCGCCCATCCCGCTGATCTCGGCCGGAATGGAGCTGATCGCCGCGAAGGCTTGGCCCCAGCTCAGTCCGTCGGCACCCGGGATGCGTCTCAGAGCCACCAGATTGCCGGCATATTGGTTGAGATTGCGCGGATTCTCCATCGCGGAAGCGTTGATCGCCACTTTGACCCCGGCAGCGACGAGCCGACCGATGTTCGACTGCGTGCTGGCCAATTGCTCGAATCTTTCGGGCAGATCGTCGAGCCCATCGGCGATGACCGGGACCCCCGCCGCGGCGATCTCGCGCGCCACCAGCCAGCCCTCGCTGGCACCGATGAGGACCAGGTCGAGACCGAGAAACTCGCTGCGCAGGGCAAGCACGCTGCGAATGTCCGATGCCCGCTCCACCGCGACATACAGCGGCTGCTCGCCGCGCACGACCGGAACCAGCGCGGCGGCATCGAACCGGGTCAGCAGAGCATCGTCGCCGCGCATCGCATTCTCGCCGACTAGGCGGGGATCGATCGGGAGATCGTCGCCGGTCCGCAATTCGGCGGGCCGGGAGGAGCGACCGGGGATGCTGGCGTCGTCGCCGAACTGGCTGGCCTCGCGCAGCGCATTGCGCAGCAGCGCATGCGTCGCGGTGCGGCTGCCGCCCGCCAGCCTGGCTCCGCTTTCGCCGAGCGCGACCACCTGGAAGGCGCGCGGTCGGACCACCGCCTGCGGATCGGCGCCCAGATCAATGACCGCGCCTTGCCCGCCGAAGATCGAGCTGGCCGGCATGGTGACGCTCGCCGCCCGAGTTACGCCGGCGGCGCGATGGACCAGGATGTGCTGCGAATTGGGATTGATTGCAGGAGCAGCGTCGAGCGCGGCGCCGAACGTGGAAGTTCGAGCGCTTGTGTCGTTCGATTCTTCGACCGCACCGACATCCCACAGGCCAAGCGAGGTCACCGTGGCAAACAGCCCCGGGGTGACCCAGCGGCCTTCTGCGTCGATCGCGGTTCCACCCGCAGGAGGAGCTCCGGCGCCGACCGCCACGACCTTGCCCCCGCGCACGACGACATGGCCGTTCTCGATCGGCTCGCTACCGTCGCCGGTTGCCACGGTGGCGTTGGTGATGGTGAAATCCTGCCCGGCGGCAGGAGCGGCGAAGGCGCAGGCAGCCGCAGCGGCGAGCAGAGTGCGCTTGATCATTTCACGTCTCCTTCGCCCGGCTGGCCAAGCTCGAAATCGCTTACCGGCCGATGCTTGCGGTCCAGCGCGTCGAACATCAGCGCGCCGTCGATCCAGACTTTTTCGGGACGCGAATAGACCGACAGCGGATCGCCGTTCCACAATACCACATCGGCCATCTTACCCGCTTCCAGGCTGCCGGTCTGATCGGCGATACCCATCGCCTTGGCGGCGTTGAGCGTAATCCAGCCGATCACGTCGCCATCGGAAATCTCCATACCCATCCGGCGGCCGGCGGCTTGCGCCTTGGCGGCTTCCTGGTTGAGCCGCTGGATACCGTTCTCGTCGTCGGAATGAATGACCACGCAGGCGCCAGCCTGGTCGAGCAGCGCGGCGTTCTCGAGGATGCCGTCATAGGCCTCCATCTTGAAGCCGTACCAATCTGCCCAGATCGCGCTGCAGACGTCGTTCTCGCGCAGCAGATCGCCTATCTTGTAGGCTTCCACGGCGTGGTGGAAGGCGGTGACCTTGTAGCCCATCTCCTTGGCCATATCCATCACCAGCGCCATCTCGTCGGCGCGGTAGCAATGATTGTGGATGAGGATTTCGCCGTCGAGCACGCCCTTGAGCGTTTCCTTGCCGAGGTCCCGCTTTTCGCCGTCATAGGCCTTGGCATCGAGCCACATCTGCCGGTTGACCGCGAAATTGCCCATGCGGGTCGAGGGCATCCTGCCCCTGCCGCCGTAGACGCGCTTGGGGTTCTCGCCGCAGGCCATCTTCATGCCATAGGGCGCGCCGGGGAACTTCATCCCCTGCACCGTCCGCGCTGCGACGTTCTTGAGCGTTACCGAGCGGCCGCCGGTCAGGTTGGCCGAACCCGGCAGGATTTGCAGGCTGGTCACCCCGCCATTGGCGAGCGCACGGGAGAAGCCGGGGTCCTGCGGCCAGACCGAATGTTCGGCCCAGACTTCGGGAGTCGTCGGGCTGGTCGCCTCGTTCCCGTCGGAATGCGCGTCCACGCTCGGGGTCGGATAATCGCCGAGGTGCGAGTGGATGTCGATCACGCCAGGCGTGACGAACTTGCCGGTGCCGTCGATCCGGTCGTAACCCTCGGTCGAGAGCGAGGCATCGCCGACCGCGACCAGCTTGCCATCGCGAAACAGCACGGTGCCGTTGTCGATCCGACCGCCCGTGCCGTCGAACACCGTCGCGCCGACCAGCGCCGTGGGGCGTCCGGGATAGGGACGGTAGGTCGACGCATAGGGCGTCCCGAGCTCGGTCGCCGAACCGGCGGAAGCGGTGCTGCGGTCGGCAGCGCTATCGGTCGTGGCGCAGGCGGCGAGCGCCCCGGTCGCCAGAATACATGCCGTCAATTTGGCTGGAAGTCGCATCGTGCCCCTCATTCTTGGGATGTGGCAGTCGTATTCGAAAGACAAAGGCCGGAGCGATGCGCCCCGGCCTCCGGTTGGATTGGTGCTCAGCGGTTCTGTTCGTGCTTGCCGGGAGCCTGCGGCGAGGTGGCCGGGTGAACGCCCGCTTCCTGCGCCTCGATCCCCGCCTGCGACTGACCTTCGAGATCATCGCCGACATCATCGTCCGCCAGCGTGTCGAGATGCATCAGCTTCTTGATCAGCGGGCTGACCACCATGACCGCGACACCGATACCCACCGCATACCAGCCGACCGTGCTGTAGACGTCGAGCACGACCTGCTTGCCGGCCTCTTCACCGACCCCCTCGCCGCCCGTCGCCGAGGCGATCAGGCCAGCGGCGAAATTGCCGGTCGCCGAAGCGAAGAACCATGTGCCCATGATGAGCGAGGCCATGTGCGCCGGGCTCAACCTGTTCATGGCCGACAGACCAACGGGCGACAGGCATAGCTCGCCGGTGGTGTGCAGCAGATAGACGAGGAAGATGAACAAGACCGGGGTCGGAACGTTCACCCCTGCGCTTTCCGCACCCCAGACCAGCACGAGAAAGCCCAGCCCCACCTGGATGACGGCAAGCCCGAACTTCAGCGGCGTGGAAGGCTCTGCGCCTTTTTGCGCAAGCTTCTGCCAGGCGAAGGCAAAGACCGGCGCGAGCAGGACGATGTAGATCGCATTGATCGACTGGAACATCGAAGCGTTCACGCCCTGGGTATCGACATGTCGGTCGGTAAACAGATTGAGCGATGAACCGGCCTGTTCGAACAGCGCCCAGAACACGATCGAGGTCAGGATGAGGAACATCGCCGCAAATATACGGTCGCGCTCTTCTGGAGACAGCTTGGTCACTGCCGTGAACAGCACATAGAGCACGAGGCCGCCGCCGAACCCGCCAACGACGTAGCCGACCAGCGCCTGGTACTGGATCGCCGCCCAGCACAGCAGGACCATCGCTAGCCCTGCGCCATAGATGCCCCACTCTTTCAAACCCTTGATCTTCTCAGGATCCTTGGGCTCGCCCTTGCCGAGCAGGAGCGGTTTGCCGATGACGAAGAACACCAGACCGATCAGCATGCCGAAACCGGCGAGCCCGAAACCGTACTGCCAGCCGTATGTCTGCCCGAGATAACCGCAGATGATGGAGGCGGTCGCTGCGCCGACGTTAATGCCCATGTAGAAGATGGTGTAGGCAGGATCGCGGCGAACATCGGTCCGCGAATAGAGTTGCCCAACGATGACCGAGATATTCGCCTTGAGGAAACCCGAACCGACGATGATCAAGGCCAATGCCAGCCAGAATACGTTGATCATCGGATCGCCCTGACCGCCGCCGCCTTCGAACGCCATGAAGAAGTGGCCGAAGGTCAGCAGCACGGCGCCGAACAGCACCGCCTTGCGCTGCCCGATATACTGGTCGGCCAGATAGCCGCCGACGACAGGGGTGATATAAACCAGCGCGGTATAGGCCCCGTATATGATTGAAGCCTCGCTATCGGAAAACAGCCAGTGCTGGACCAGATAGAAGATCAGCAGGGCGCGCATGCCGTAATAGGAGAAGCGCTCCCACATCTCGGCCATGAACAGCAGGAACAGGCCCTTGGGATGCCCGATCACTTCCGCCTGGGGACGGGTGACGAGCACCATTCCCCCGATCAGGAACGACACAAGCGCGATCACCGCTACCCTGAAGGCCCACATCTCGAATGCGGAACCGTATGTGAAGAAGAGACCCTCGACCATGGATAAACCCCAACCGTTTGCATGCTGACCTGATCTCCCGCGTCAGGTCTCCCGAAGCCGCGTACCCTAGCGAGTCGGGCGCTCATGTGAAGCATTAGTTACATGCGCGACCGCTTCGACCGGGCCGGAAGCGCGCGCAGGGGGAACCTTGCGCGCCGCGCCGTATTATGACACTGACGCAGTAGTCTGCGAGGAAATCCATGAGCCAACAGTCCAAGCCCGTCTATCTCAAGCTGCGCGACATGATTGCCGCGGCCATCATCGACGGACGTTATCCCGAAGGCGAGATGCTCCCCTCGGTGCGAGCACTCGCAGCGGAACAGGGCGCCAATCCGCTGACGGTGGCAAAGGCCTACCAGCAATTCCAGACCGATGGCCTGGTCGCGGTGCAGCGCGGGGTGGGTATGTATGTGGTCAAAGGTGCCGCGGAGCGCCTGCGCCACCGGGAGCGCGAACAGTTCGTTCGCGACGAATGGCCCATGATCCGCGAGCGGATCGCCCGTCTCGGTCTCGATGCCGGGGACTTGCTCGCGCGCGTATGACGGACCTGCCCCCTTGGCCTTTGTCTGATTTCCTTTCTTTTGTTAACTTGCTGCGATAGGCGCTTTCTGGCACGCAGGGATCTGGTTCAGGATAGGGGTCGCGCCGAATAACCACGGGTTCGCGCCACTGGAATTCAGCTGATCTGCCGGACCGGCGATCGGGAGAGCAACATGATACGATCCGAACTGCTGGCAGCGCTGGCGAAGGACAATCCGGACCTCCGCGCCGAGGAGGTCGAACAGGTGGTCGACATCTTTTTCGACGAGATCAGTCAGCGACTCGCAGAGGGTGGCCGCGTCGAGCTGCGCGGTTTCGGGGCGTTCTCGACTCGCGAGCGCGAAGCTCGCAACGGCCGCAATCCGCGTACCGGCGAGCAGGTCGACGTCCCGGCCAAGCGGGTACCCTACTTCCGTCCCGGCAAGGAAATGCGGCGGTTGCTCAACGCCGAGGACTGAAGCCCCCGCACACGCAGCAGGCGATCCGCCGGTCCGACCAGCGACGCTATTGCCGCCCGGCCCGCCTCTGGCTAACTCGCTTGGCGCCGAGCGGGTGTGGCGGAATGGTAGACGCCGGGGACTTAAAATCCCCTGATCCTTGATCGTGCGGGTTCGAGTCCCGCCACCCGCACCAAACCCAAGCCACCCGTGCGAAAATCGGCGCTCTCTGGGGCCGATTAGGGTGCCTTTAACCCTTGGGCTTGTAGCTGCATGCTGCGATTGGGCGTCGGAAACCATGAGGACGGGCCCCGTCTGCGCTTGGAAGGTGGTTCGCGATGGATGCACTGTCGGTCGACAGCGAGGCTGGGTGCGGCGAAGCCGCCCATGCCGATCAGCGCGCGGCAAAACGCTATACGTCGCTCATCCGTGCGGCCAAACTGGTGTCCGCGCATGGTGAGTTCGTGTGCGTGATCCGCGACGTCTCGAGCCAGGGCATTTCGCTGCGCATGTTCCACGACGTTCCGTCGGACGAGGCGATGGGGCTGGAGCTCCAGAACGGCGACAGCTTCGAGCTGCGCATGGTGCGTGCCGAGGGCCGGGAGGCAAGCTTTACCTTTGCCGATGAGGTCGAAGTCGAGCAGTTGATCCGCGAGAACTGGAATTATCCCAAGCGGCAGCTGCGCCTCAATCTCACCATCCCGCTGAGCGTCGCGAGCCTGACCGGCAAGAGCGAGGCGATTACCTTCAACCTCTCGCAACAGGGCGCATCAATCGAATGCGACGCGCGCTTCGCGCTCGACCAGACGGTCCGTATCCAGGCTCCGCAGATGCCCGAACTTCGCGCCAAGGTGCGCTGGCGCAAAGACAATAGCTATGGCCTGGTGTTCGACAACACCTTCACCCTGCGCGACTTCGCGATCATGGCCGCAAAGATGCAATGTCCGGCGCTTGTGCGTGACGAGACTGCCTGACTCCGGCTTGCGCCAGTCGTTCGGCCGCCAGCCGTTAACTCCTGTCTAACCATTTTCCTTCACCCGTGGTCAGGACGACAAACGGGGGGAAAGAATGACCATCTCCAGGCCGGTCAATCTCAAAGTCGATGTGGCGATCATCGGAGCCGGTCCGGCCGGTCTTACGGCCGCCTATCTCCTGACCAAGCAGGGCAAATCGGTCGCCGTCATCGAGAAAGACCCGGTCTATGTCGGCGGCATCAGTCGAACTGTGGAGCACGAAGGCTTCCGGTTCGATATCGGGGGACATCGCTTCTTCTCGAAGAGCCGGCAGGTGGTCGATCTGTGGAACGAGCTCCTGCCCGACGATTTCATCCAGCGCCCGCGGATGAGTCGCATCTACTACGAAGGCAAATTCTACAGCTATCCGCTGCGCGCTTTCGAAGCGTTGCGCAATCTGGGCGTGCTGCGCTCGACGGCGTGCATGATCAGCTATCTGCGCGCGCGGCTCTCTCCCATTCGCGAGGTGAAAAGCTTCGAGGACTGGACCACCAATCAGTTCGGCAGGCGCCTGTATTCGATCTTTTTCAAAACCTATACCGAGAAAGTCTGGGGCATGCCCTGCGACGAGATGAGCGCGGACTGGGCGGCGCAGCGGATCAAGGGGCTGTCGCTGTGGGGCGCGGTGAGCGATGGGCTCAAGCGGTCGCTCGGCCTCCTTCGCAAGCCCAACGACGGCATGGCCGCCAAGACCCTGCTCGAAACCTTTCGCTATCCGCGGTTCGGGCCCGGGATGATGTGGGAAGCCGCGCGAGACCGGATTCTCGCCAGCGGCAAGGGCCACATCGTCATGGGGCATGGGCTCAAGCAGCTTGCCTCCGATGGTAGGACCGGATGGCGCATGACCGCTTCGGGCGCCGAGGGTGATCTGACGATCGAGGCGGATCACGCGATCAGTTCGGCCCCGATGCGCGAGCTGGCGCGGAGGCTGCATCCGCTTCCTGCCTCAGCGCTGCAGGCGAGCGCGCTCAACTATCGCGACTTTCTCACCGTCGCCCTGAAGATTCGATCGGATGAACTGTTCCCCGACAATTGGATCTACATTCACGACAGCAAGGTGAAGGTCGGCCGGGTACAGAATTTCCGCAGCTGGTCACCCGAAATGGTCCCGCAAGCGGATGTCGCCTGCGTCGGACTGGAATATTTCTGCTTCGAAGGGGACGGGCTGTGGTCGATGGCGGACGACGATCTGGTGGAACTCGCGAAGGAGGAAATGGCGATCCTCGGCCTTTGCGATCCCGCCGACGTGATCGGCGGCACCGTGGTGCGGCAGGAGAAGGCGTATCCCGTGTATGACGAGGACTATGCCGCCAACGCGCGGGCGATGCGTCTCGAGCTGGAAGACCGGCATCCGACGCTCCATCTGGTGGGTCGCAACGGCATGCATCGCTACAACAATCAGGATCACGCCATGATGACCGCCATGCTGACGGTCGAAAACATCCTCGCCGGTGAGCGGGTTTACGACACCTGGTGCGTCAATGAGGATGCCGAATATCACGAGGCTGGCGCCGAGGGCGCGTACGAGAGCCTGCCACCCAAAGACGCCGAACCGCTGAACGAGGATCAGGAGGCGGCGCTCTCCTCGGTCCGTGCCGTACCCCGGCGCCTCGCAAAGCCGGATCGCGAAGCGGCCTGACGCGGCGGAGGGCGCGGAACGGAAATGGCCCTTCTGCTCGCCAGGATCGGAGGTTTTCGCTTCCTGCGCTACGCGCTTGCCAGCGGCGGCGCCCTGGTGGTCGATATCGTCTGCTTCACCGCTCTGCTGGCGCTGGAAATCCCGGGAATGCTGGCGGCGACGATCGGATACGCAGCGGGCATTCTCGTCCATTGGTTTTTGTCCAGCCGCCAAGTTTTCACCGGCACGGTCGCTCCAGCGGGGCGCGCGCGAATGTGGCAGAAGAGTCTCTTCGCCGTTTCGGCGCTGGTCGGCCTGGGGATTACCGCAGCTATCGTCGGCCTGGGTGCGAATGTCGGTATCGACCCCCATGTCGCCAAATCTGTGGCAATCGCCGCCAGCTTCTTCGCGACATGGATGATCCGCAGCCGGATCGTCTTCATCAGGCGGACTGCGCGCGATGCAGTTGCCGGATAGGGTGCACTCAGGCCCGCTCGCGCGGCGGCTGCTGCTTGTCTGGGCGATGCTCTCGGCCCTGACGCTGGCTTTCACGCTCGAGCGGCTGCTCTCGCTCGAACTCCGCGGCGACGACGCGCTCCGGCTGGTCCAGGTGCGCGACCTGATCGGTGGCCAGCCGTGGTTCGACCTCCACCAGTACCGGATCGACCCACCGCAAGGGGTGCCGATGCATTGGTCGCGGCTTGTCGATGGGCCTATCGCGGCGGTGCTGCTCGTGCTGACGCCGCTCCTCGGTGCGACACACGCTGAGATCGCTGCCATGGTGATCGTCCCGCTCCTGACTCTCGCAGCGACGATCGCCTTCGTGGGATGCGCGGCTGCGCGGCTCTTTGACCTGCGGACGGCAGGCTTCGCGGCGCTAACGATCGGTCTGCTCTCGCCGGTGCTGTTTCAGCTTCAGCCGACCCGGCTCGACCATCACGGCTGGCAATTGGCGGCTACGGCGGCCGCGGTTCTGGGTCTGGCGCTGCGCACCCGCAAAGGCGCCTGGCTGGCGGGGATGGCGATGGCGCTGGGGTGCACCATCTCGCTCGAGATGGTGCCGCTTTCCGCCGCCTTTGCGGGCTATTTCGCTCTGCGCTGGCTCGAGGATTCTGCGCAGCGCTGGGAACTGGTCGGCTATCTGCAGGCGCTGGCCGGTGGATTGATCCTCGCCTTCGCCTTCGCACTCGGCCCCAATTTGAAGCAGTATTGCGATGCAATCGGCCCGGCGTATCTGGCGTTCTTCGCTTTCGTTGCTCTGGCGGTTACGGCCGTAGCGAGATTCCCGCTGCTCTCCCCGCTCGTGCTGGGCGCACTCCTCGGCGTGGCCGGAGCGGGAGGTGTCGCCATATTTGCCGGTCTTGCGCCGCAATGCCTCGGTTCGCCCTTCGCATCGCTCGATCCGGTCGTTCGCGACTATTGGTACCTGCTCGTCCTCGAAGGACGCCCGGCGTGGGAACAGTCTGCGGAGGTTGCGGTGCCGCCGCTTATCCAGATCGCCCTTGCCCTGGCGGCGACCGGTCTGCTCGCGACCCGCGGGTCGGGCGCGAGCCGATGGTTCTGGCGACATTACGCTGTTCTGCTCACGGCAAGCCTCGTGCTCGGCCTCATCACCTGGAGATCAATGGGATTCGCGGGTATCCTGGCGACGCTGCCGCTCGGGTGGTTCGTCGCGCATGTGCTCGCACGGCTGGAACGGTTCGAGGGTCTTGTCCCGAAACTCGTCACGCTGGCCGGCCTGGTGCTCGTGCTGATGCCCTCGCTCGGCTTCGCGGTTGCCGAGCGGCTCCGGCCAGAGCCGGCCTACGTGGTGCAAGCTGGTGCAACGGGCCCCCTGCAGGCCGGGGCGAAGAACGATTGCAGCGATTCTCGCGAACTGGCGCGTTTGAATGGGCTACCCCGTGGTGAGATCTTGTCGCTCTTCGATCGGGGGCCCGCCATCCTGATGCACACCCACCATAGGGTCACCGCCACCGGCCATCACCGCGCCGGACCGGCGATGGCCGATGCACTCAATACCTATCTTTCGGACCCCGAAAAAGCGCGGATGGTGGCGCAAAGCCGCGGGGCGGATTATCTGCTGATCTGTACGGATATTTCCGAAGCGGAGGCTTATGCGCAGGCGCGCCCGAAGGGGCTGGCAGCGCGGCTGATGCGCGGCGAAACGCCCGGCTGGCTGCAACCGATCGCCGGGTTCACCAAAGGACCGCTGCGGGTCTGGCGGATCATGCCGGATGGAAGTCCATCGCCACGCCGTTGATGCAGTGGCGCTTGCCGGTCGGCTTCGGACCATCGTCGAAGATATGCCCCAGATGCCCGCCGCAATCGGCGCAATGCACTTCGGTGCGGGCATAGCCCAGCTTGCGGTCTCGGCTCGTCCCGACCGCACCGGGCAAAGCCGCCCAGAAGCTGGGCCAACCGGTGCCGCTGTCGAATTTGGTCCGCGAGGCGTAAAGCTTGTTGCCGCAACCGGCACAGGCGAACAGGCCCTTGCGATTTTCCTTGTTGAGTGAGCTGGAGTAGGGACGCTCGGTCCCCTCCTGCCGCAGCACGTTGAACTCCGCGGGGCTCAGCGCCTTGCGCCACTCTGCCTGCGTTCGCTCGATCGGGAAGGACTTGGCCCTGGCCTCCGCCACACCGGGACCGCAGGCGGTGAGCGCGGAAAAGGCGACGCCTGCACCCAACAGCCCCAGCAAACCTCTGCGGTCGAGCGCACACGGGCCGGGCGAAGCGTGAGGATTTTCCATGCCGGCAGCATTAGCTGGCATCCCCTGAATAGTACCGGAACGGCACCGGGCCTTCTATCGCTGCGGCATCAGAATTCCGTGATCTCGACCTCTAGCTTGCGGAAGCCGTGGACGAAGTTTGCCCGGACCCGCTCGACATCGCCCGCCACGTGGACGCGCATTCGACGCTTGTGCATTTCTTCGAGCAAGATGCGCAGCTGCAATTCGGCCAAACGGGCGCCGACGCAGCGGTGGATGCCGTAGCCGAAAGCGAGGTGGCGCCTGGCGTTCTCGCGGGTGATGTCGAGCTTGTCGGGGTTCTCGAACACCTGCTCGTCGCGATTGGCCGACAGGTACCACAGCACCACCTTGTCGCCCTTCTTGATCTGCTGACCGAACTGCTCGGTATCCTCGGTGCAGGTCCGCCGCATATGCGCCAGCGGGGTCTGGAAGCGGATGCATTCCTGGACCGCATTGGGGATGAGCTCGGGGTTCTGCTCGAACAGCTTGCGCTGGTCGGGGAAGGTGTCGAAGCCGTGGATGATCCCGCTCATCGTGTTGCGGGTTGTGTCGTTGCCGCCGACGATCAGCAGGATCAGGTTGCCCATGAATTCTTCGGGGCTCT
>JAHJPT010000178.1 GCA_018819685.1 Alphaproteobacteria bacterium | reverse complement strand
GCCGCCACCGGCGCTCCGCTGCGCGCGCGCGCCGAATAGGGCATCACCGCGGTGCTGCCGCGCTGATTGCGCAGCCAGTCGATGAAGATCTTGCCCTTGCGCTTGGCCTTGCTCATCGTTGCGGTGAAGCGCTCGGGCTCGGCGAGGCTGAGCGCCTCGGCGAAGCGGCGGCTGAAATCCTTGTGCGCGTCCCAATCGTGGCCCGGGGTCAGCGGCACCACCACATGGATGCCCTTCCCCCCCGAGAGCATCGCGAAGCTCACCAGCCCGAGATCGGCGAGCCGGTCGCGAATATCCGTCGCGGCGCTCTTCACATCGCCGAAATCGAGCCCCTCGTCGGGGTCGAGATCGAACACCATCCGGTCGGGCTGTTCGACCGCACCGCTGCGCGAACCCCAGCCGTGGAACTCGATCGTCCCCATCTGGACGCATTGCAGCAGCCCCCGGACATCCTCGACATAGAGATAGTCCTCGCTGCCGCCGTCCTTCTCGGTGATCGCCACCGGGTGGACCGCGTCGCCCAGCGCGCCGCTGTCGTGCTTCTGGAAGAAGCACTTCTTCGCCCGCCCCTGCGGGCAGCGCACCAGGCTGACCGGCCGCTCGCCCGCCCAGGGCAGCATGATCGGCGCGATCGCCTCGTAATAATCGGCGAGCTCGCCCTTGGTCTGTTCGCTGTCGGGGAAGATCACCCGCTCGCGGCTGCTGATCGCGACCATGGCGGCGGCCTTCGGTGCCTCCTCGGCGCGCTCGGGCGTCACCGTCTCGGCGGGTTTGTCGGTCCGCAGACCCAGAAAGCTGCCGTGGCGGACATTGCCGTCGGCGGTGAATTCGGCAAAGCCGATCTCGGCCACGAGGCTGGGGGTGACCCAGGTGACCTTGCGGCTCGAGGCCTTGTCGACCTCGGCGGGCGGGGTCTTGCGCGCCAGCCGCTTCAACTTGCCCGCCAGCTCCTCCATGTCGTCCTGCGAGAAGCCGGTCCCGACATTGCCCTTGTAGACCAGCGCGCCATCCTCGTGCTGCGCCAGCAACAGCGAGGCGAAGGGCCGCGCCTTGGCGGATGACGCCTTCCAGCCGATCACCACGAATTCCTGCCGCCGCGTGCATTTGACCTTCACCCAAGACTTCGAGCGGCGCGAGGCGTAGCGCCCGTCGATGGTCTTGGAGATGATCCCTTCCTGGCTCGCGCCGCACATCGCGCGGTAGAGCTTCTCGCCCGCGCCGATCACGTGGTCGGCGACATGCAGCGGCGGCGCGGCATCGCCGAGCAGCGCCTCGAGCCGCTCCTTGCGCTCGATATTGGGGAGATCGGCCAGATCCTCGCCCTCGAGTTCGAGCAGGTCGAAACCGTGGTAGATCAGCGCATCGCCCTTCCCCTGCTCGCCATGCCCGCGCTTGAGCAGTCCCTGCAGCGCCGAGAAATCGGGATTGCCGGACTGGTCATTGGCGACGATCTCGCCATCGATCAGGCAGGCGGGCAGATCGAGCGCGGCGATGGCCTCGACCAGGGGAGCGAATTTCTCGGTCCAGTCCTTGCCGTTGCGGGTGTAGATCCGGACCTCCTCGCCCTTCGCCGCCACCAGCGCGCGATAGCCGTCGAACTTGATCTCGTGCATCCAGCGATTGCCGGTCGGCACCGCGTCGACCAGCGTCGCGAGCTGTGGCTTGCGGAAGCCGGGCAAGGCTGCGGGCTTGCGCGCCTTGCGCTTCGGCTTGGCCTTGGCCGAATTGCGCGAGGACGCCTTCTCCATCTGCGCGAGGAAAGCGTCGTCCTTCTTGCCGGCGAGCGTGTATTCGCCCTGCTTGTCCGCGGCGATCTCCGCCATCGCCCGGCCGGTCAACACGCTGGTCAGCTCGCGCTGGACCAGAGCATCGCCTTCCTGCGCGTGATCGTCCTGGAGCTTGCGCAGCAGCCAGTTCTCGCGCTTTTCGCCGGGTTTTTTCTTCAACCGGATCAGCAGCCATTCGCCCTTCATCCGCTCGCCCTCGAGGCAGAAGTGGAGATGGCCCTTGTCGATGTCCGAGGCGCTCGTGCCCGCGATCGGCGCCCAGGTCCCGCGGTCCCACAGCATCACCGTCCCGCCGCCATATTCGCCCTTGGGGATCGTGCCCTCGAACGCGGCATAGGACATCGGATGGTCCTCGGTCCGCACCGCCAGCCGTTTGATATCGGGGTCGGGCGACGGACCCTTGGTCACCGCCCAGCTCTTGAGCACCCCGTCGATCTCGAGCCGCAGATCCCAGTGCAGCCGGGTCGCATCGTGCTTCTGGACGATGAACAGATCGCCCCCCGCGCTGGGCTCGGGCCTGCCCGCGGGTTCGGGCGTCTTTCCGAAGTCGCGCTTGGCATTGTAGCTGGCGAGAGGATCGGGGCGGGCCATGGGATCAGGCGGTCTTCTTCTTGGCGGCCGGCTTGGCGGGCTTGGCCTTGGCCGAGCCCTTCTCGGCCGCGACCGACTTCTTGAGCGCCGCCATCAGATCGATGACATTGCCGCCAGCGGCCCCGGCGGGTTCGTCGACCTCCTCGAGGATCCGCTTGCCGTCCTTGGCCTTGGCCTTCTTGTCGATCAGCTTGCGCAGCGCCTGCGCGTAGCGATCCTCGAACTCGCCCGCATCGAAGGGTGCGGTCTTCTTGTCGATCAGGCTGGTGGCAAGATCGAGCAGATCCTCGTCGGGCTTGTCCTCGCCGATTTCGCCGAAGAAGGACTGCCCCTTGCGGACCTCGTCGGCATAGCGCAGCGTCTCGAGCAGCAGTCCCTTGCCGCAGGGCTTGACCGCAACCAGCTTTTCGGCCCCGCGGACCGACAATTGCCCAAGCCCGACCTTGCCCGCCGCGCGCAGCGCATCGCGCAGCACGATGAAGGCTTCCTCGGCGAGCTCGTCCTTGGGGACCACGTAATAGGGTTTCTCGTAATAGAGCGCGTCGATCTCATGCGCCTCGACG
>JAHJPT010000177.1 GCA_018819685.1 Alphaproteobacteria bacterium | reverse complement strand
CGCTTCGACCTCGCCGCGCGCGAGGCCGATGGCGACTGGCGCGACCATATGGCGGCGCTGGCGCAAGCCGAAGGCGGCCCGCCGGTCAAGCTGCGCACGCAGGTCACCGAGGAACGGCCCCGCACCATCCTGTCGTTCAACCGCTCGCCCGACATCCCCTTCGACCGCGCCATTAACGCCTATCGCGGCTGCGAGCATGGCTGCGTCTATTGTTTCGCGCGGCCCACCCACGCCTATCACGATCTCTCGCCCGGGCTCGATTTCGAGACCCGGCTGTTCGCCAAGCCCGAGGCCGCAGATTTGCTGCGTGCCACGCTGGCGAAGCCGAAATATCGACCCGGGCCGATCGCGATGGGGACCAACACCGATCCCTACCAGCCGATCGAGCACCGCTACCGGATCACCCGTGCGCTGCTGGAAGTCTGTCTCGATGCCCGCCACCCGGTGACCATCACCACCAAATCCGACCGGGTGCTGGCCGATCTCGATCTGCTCGAAGAACTGGCGCGGCGGCGGCTGGTGGCGGTGGCGATTTCAGTGACCAGCCTCGACCCGGTGCTGTCGGGTAAGCTCGAACCGCGCGCCGCGTCGCCTGCCAAGCGCATGGCGGCGTTGGGTAAACTGGCGGCGGCGGGGGTGCCCACGCACTGCTCGATCGCCCCGGTGATCCCCGCGATCACCGACGAGTTTATGGAAGAGATCGTCCAGCGCGCCGCGGCGCTGGGGATCGCCAGCTGCGGTTGGATCCCGCTGCGGCTGCCGCACGAGGTGGCGCCGCTGTTCCGCGAATGGCTCAGCGTCCACTACCCCGAGCGCGGCGACAAGGTGATGGGCATCGTCCGTTCGATCCGCGGCGGCAAGGACAACGATCCCGACTTCTTCACCCGAATGAAACCCACCGGCGTCTGGGCCGACCTGTTCCGCGCCCGCTTCCGCCTCGCCTGCAAGCGCGCCGGGATCGGCAAGGCGAAGTTCGAGCTGGATTGTACGCGGTTTCGGGCGCCGGAGGTCGGCGGGCAGATGCGGTTGCTTTAGGACCGCATGTGGTGGTGAGCTCCGATCCGCTTCAGACTCGGCGGCAAAGGGCCGCAGATGCTGAACCGTGAGGAAACCACATCTTAACCGAATCGCGCGACCTTGGTCGGAAGGGACGACAAGGGGGCAATCGATGATCCTGACAATTCGTGCGCACAGGCGCTATGCAGTGCGCCGGTCCATTCGCCTGCGGAGCCCCGTCGATGGACGACACTGCGGCGGCCTGCTGGTTGAACTCTCGAGCGAAGGATGCCGGGTCAGCGGGCTCGGCGATTCCGATTTTGTGGCCGACGACAAAATCATTGTCGAACACGATGGCATGGAACTGCCGGGCCGGATTCGCTGGATCGAAGCGGGTGTTGCGGGAGTCCGCCTCGACACGCTCATGATGGCCAGGGAATTGAGCGCACACTTGACCCACCTGCGCGGGGCCGACTTGCCGTCTTCCGCGGTTGCTGGACCCGATGAATCGGTCGCGCTCCGCCGAGCCGGATAGTTCTCCTGCTCAGCGTATCGGGAGGTCTCACTAGCAGCCGAGATTACCCGAACCCCTCTCCCGCCTCGCCGGGTGAGAAGCGTACCAGGCGACTGTCGGTCAGTGCGGCGGTGCGGTTGATCACCGCTTTCTGGTATTCGGGATCGGTGACCATCTCGAGGAAGGCGCCAGCGGTGGGATATTGCGCGACGAAGCCATCTTGCCAGTGCATCGCCTCGGGGCCGGTCACCACCATCTCGAATACGCCCCGCCAGACGATGGTGCCGCCCACGCGCTTGAAGATCGGGCCCGAAGTGGCGCCGTATTCCTGATAGGCGCGGCGCCCGTCCCAGCCCTTTCCGGCGTGTTCGTGGCCCGTCGGGTACTCCGCCACGTCGCGATAGTGCAGCAGGTTGAGCATGTGGATCGGCCGGTCGCGCGGCAGTTCCTTGAAGGCGTCGAAATTGGCGCGGCTGGGGTCGATATAGGTTTCACTGGCCATCATTCACTCCGTCATTGCGAGCAGCCGTCAGGCTGCGCGGCAATCCATGGGCCGCGGGTTCGGCACCGCCGCGCCATGGATTGCGTCGTCGCTGCGCTCCTCGCAATGACGAGGAGAACAACGACATACGTTCACTCCTCCAGCCGGTACTCCGCGAAGCGGTCGCGCAGATCCTTCTTGCTGATCTTGCCGGTGGCGGTGTGCGGGATGTCGTCGACGAATTCGACCGCATCGGGGAGCCACCATTTGGCGACCTTGTCGGCGAGGAATTCGATCACCTCGCCGCCGGTCACCTCCTGGCCCGCCTTCTTAACCACGAACAGCACCGGGCGCTCGTCCCATTTCGGGTGATGGATGCCGATTGCGGCGGCTTCGGCGACCGCGGGATGGCCGACTGCGGCGTTTTCGAGCTCGACCGAGCTGATCCATTCGCCGCCAGACTTGATCACGTCCTTGGTGCGATCGGTGATCTGCATCGTGCCGTCGGGGTGCAGGATCGCGACATCACCGGTGTCGAACCAGCCATCGGCGGTCAACGCGTCTTCCTCGGCGCGGAAATAGCGGCGGATCACCCACGGTCCGCGGATGTGCAGCGCGCCCGAACTTTCGCCGTCGCGCGGCAGCACGTGCGTGGGATCGTCGAGGCTGACGGTGCGCAGTTCGACCCCGAAGGTCGGGCGCCCCTGCATGGCGGTCTTGTCGACCTTCTCCTCGAAGGAAAGCTGGTCCCAATCGTGCGTCGGCCCGCCCACGGTGCCGATCGGGCTGGTCTCGGTCATCCCCCAGGCGTGCTGGACGCGGGTGCCGTTCTTCATCAGCCGCTCGATCATGAAGCGCGGCGCTGCCGAGCCGCCGATGGTCGCCGCCTTGAGCCTGGGCAGGTCCTTGCCCTCGCTGTCGCAATATTGGAAAGTCGCGAGCCAGACGGTCGGGACCCCGGCGCTGTCGGTGACGCCTTCGCGCTCCATCAGCTCGCAGAGCACCGCGGGATCGTTGACGCAGGAGAACACGAATTTGATCCCCGCCATCGCGCCCGCATAGGGCAGGCCCCAGCTCGCCGCATGGAACATCGGCACCACCGGGAGCATCACGCTCGAGGCGCTGAAGTTGAACGCGGCGGGCTGCAGTCCGGCGAGCGCGTGGAGCACGGTCGAACGGTGTTCGTAGAGTACGCCCTTGGGGTGGCCGGTGGTGCCGCTGGTGTAGCACAGCATGCACGGATCGCGTTCGTCGCCCTCGACCCAAGCGTAGTCACCGTTCTGCGCGCCGATCCAGTCCTCGAAGGCGGGGGCGTGTTCGCCCGAATCGTAGCAGATGTAGTGCTCGATCGTGGTCCAGCGGCTCTTCATCATGTCGACAATCGGCTGGAACGCCGCGTCGTAGCACAGCACCTTATCCTCGGCGTGGTTGACGATATATTCGAGCTGATCCTCGAACAGCCGCGGGTTGACCGTGTGGAGCACCCCGCCCATCCCGGCGACGCCGTACCAGCTGACCAGATGGCGCGAATGGTTCATCGCCAGGCTGGCGACCCTGTCGCCCGGCTTCACCCCCAGCGCCTCGAGCGCCTGCGCCATCTTGAGCGCGTCGCGGCGAATGCCGTTCCAGTCGGTCCGGGTCTCGCTGCCATCGGCCCAGCGGGTCACGATCTCGCGGCTTCCCGCTTCGCGTGCGGCGTGATCGATCACATGCGTCACCCGCATGGTCCAGTCCTGCATGGCTCCGAACATTCGCATCTCTCTCCCGTGTTCGCTGCCCATTGGCGGGCATGCGCTCAGGCGACGAGACGGAGATGACCCCCACCGCGCCGCGTGGTCAGATGCACATTGGCAAGCCCGGGCACGCTTGCCAAGCGTTCGGCGAGTTCGCCGTCGAGTTTGAAGCCGCTGCCCAGCTTCAGCGTGGGCTCGATCGCCAGTCCGGTGCGCAGCGTAGCGATGACCTCGCCGGTGCCCCCGCTCTCGCCCAGCTCCAGCTGGAGCGCCGCGATCGCGGCTTCCTCGGTGACGTCGAGGCTGAGCATCATTCTTGCGCTGCTGGAGACCTGTTCCAGCGGCACCCCGCCGCGCACGGTGATCCGCGGGGGTTCGTCGGGACTCGGGCTGTCGAGCTCGACCTGCAACAGCAGGCAAGTCTGATCCTCGGCCCAGCGGAGGAAATTCTCGACCAGGCTCTCCTCGAAGCAGGCGGCACTGAACTGGCCCGAGGCATCGGAGAAATCGGCGCGGACGAAGGGTTTCCCGCGGCGCGTCGTACCCTTGTTCACCTTCTCGATCATCGCCGCCATTACCGCGGGCGCGCGTCCGCCCGCAGGCGCGCCGCCGGTCATCAGCGAGGCATAGCTGCGCGCGCCATTGGCCGAGGCGACCTGGCGCCAGGCCTGGACCGGGTGGTCGGAGAAATAGAAGCCGAAATTGTCGCGCTCATGCGCCATCATGGTCGCGCGCGGCCAGGGCTCGACCTCCTTGAGCCGCAAAGTCTCGCCCTGCTGCGTGTCCTCGCCGCCGAACAGCGCCGCCTGTCCGCTCGAGCGTTCGCGCTCGGCAGCGTCGGCGACCGCCAGCAGCAGGTCGGCATTCGCAAACACCTTGGCGCGGTTGGGTTCGAGCGAATCGAGTGCGCCCGCGCAGGCCAGCGCCTCGAGCTGGCGCGAATTCATCGAGCCCTTGGGGAGCCGCCCGAACAGGTCGGACAGGCTCTCGAACGGCCCCGAAGCCTCGCGCTCGGCGCAGATCGCATCCATCGCCTTGCCGCCCACGTTGCGGATGCCCGCGAGCGCATAGCGCACCGCATAGCCGTCGTCGGTCTGCTCGACCCCGAATTCGGCGACCGAGGCGTTGATGCAGGGCGGCGCG
>JAHJPT010000176.1 GCA_018819685.1 Alphaproteobacteria bacterium | reverse complement strand
CGCGCGCGAGCGCGGCGGTCCCTATTTCGGCTGGTAGCGGGCGGGGCCGGGGGAGTCCGACGCTTCCGGCCCGGTCCTGCGATAACCGCAATCGCCTTTCCGCGCTTGTCGCTCGCGCGGCGATTGCCTAACTGCGCTGCATGACTTCGACCAACGACATCCGCCGGTCCTTCCTCGACTATTTCGCCGCCGCCGATCATGCGCAGGTGGCGTCCGCGCCGCTCGTGCCGTTCAGCGACCCGACGCTGATGTTCGTCAACGCCGGCATGGTGCCGTTCAAGAACGCCTTCACCGGGCTCGAGACCCCGCCGCGCCCGCGCGCGACCAGCAGCCAGAAATGCGTCCGCGCCGGGGGCAAGCACAACGACCTCGACAATGTCGGCTACACCGCGCGCCACCACACCTTCTTCGAAATGCTCGGCAATTTCAGCTTCGGCGACTATTTCAAGGAGCAGGCGATCGAGCACGCCTGGAACCTGCTCACCAGGGAATGGGGCCTGCCCGCGGACCGGCTCACCGCCACCGTCTATCATACCGACGATGAAGCCTTCGATCTGTGGCGCAAGATCAGCGGCCTGCCCGAGGAGCGGATCATCCGCATCGCCACCGCCGACAATTTCTGGTCGATGGGCGACACCGGCCCCTGCGGTCCGTGCTCGGAGATATTCTACGACCACGGTGAGCACATCTGGGGCGGCCCCCCGGGTTCGCCCGAGGAGGATGGCGATCGCTTCGTCGAGATCTGGAACCTGGTGTTCATGCAGTTCGAGCAGCAGGCCGACGGCAGCCGCGAAGCGCTGCCCAAGCCCTCGATCGACACCGGTATGGGGCTCGAACGCATCGCCGCGGTGTTGCAGGGCGTCCACGACAATTACGACACCGACACCTTCAAGGCGCTGATCGCCGCAGGCGAAAGCCTGACCGGCGTCCTCGCGCAGGGCGACAACACCGCCAGCCACCGCGTCATCGCCGATCATCTGCGCTCGACCGGGTTCCTGCTCGCCGATGGCGTGCTGCCGTCGAACGAGGGACGCGGCTATGTGCTGCGGCGGATCATGCGCCGCGCGATGCGCCACGCGCATCTGCTCGGCACCGCCGAGCCGCTGATGCATCGCCTGGTCCCCGCGCTGGTTACCGAGATGGGTCAGGCCTATCCCGAATTGCAGCGCGGCCAGGCGCTGATCGAGGAAGTGCTCGAGCGCGAGGAGACGCAGTTCCGGCGCACGCTCGACAAGGGGCTGCGCCTGCTCGACGAAGCCACCGGCGCAATGGGCGAGGGCGGCACGCTCGACGGCGCCACCGCGTTCAAGCTGTACGACACCTATGGCTTCCCCTACGATCTCACCGAGGATGCGCTGCGCAGCCGCGGCATCGCGGTCGATCGCACCGGCTTCGATTCCGCGATGGCGCAGCAGAAGGCCGCTGCCCGCGCCGCATGGAAGGGTTCGGGCGAATCCGCGAGCGAGGAGGTTTGGTTCGACATTGCCGATCGCGAGGGCTCGACCGAGTTCACCGGCTACAGTTCGACCACCGGCGAGGGCGCCGTCATCGCCATCGTCCGCGACGGGGCCGAGGTCGAGAGCGCGAGCGAGGGCGAGAGCGTGATCTTGCTCACCAATCAGACGCCCTTCTACGGCGAGAGCGGCGGCCAGACCGGCGATGCCGGGCGGATCTGGACCCCAGAAGGGCTAAAATTCGCGGTCGAAACCACCAATAAGCCGCTCGGGCGGCTGCACACCCATGTGGGCCGCGTCACCAAGGGCGCGGTGAAGCGTGGGGACACGGTCCACCTCGAGGTCGATGCCCAAAGGCGCGACCGCATCCGCGCCAACCATTCCTCGACCCATCTGCTTCACGCCGCGCTGCGCGATCAGCTCGGCGATCATGTCACCCAGAAAGGCTCGCTGGTGGCGGACGACCGCTTCCGGTTCGATTTCTCGCACCCCAAGCCGCTCACGCCCGAGGAAATTGCGGCGATCGAGGCCGAGGTCAATGCAGAGATTCGGGCCAACGAGGCGGTTCAGACGCGGCTGATGACTCCCGACGACGCGGTCGCCGCCGGCGCGCTCGCGCTGTTCGGCGAGAAATACGGCGACGAGGTCCGCGTGCTGTCGATGGGCACCGGCCGCGATGGCCGTCGCAACTATTCGGTCGAGCTGTGCGGCGGCATCCATGTCGAAGCGACAGGCGATATCGGTCTGTTCAAGATCGTCTCGGACAGCGCCGTGAGTTCCGGGGTGCGCCGGATCGAAGCGGTGACCGGCGAGGCGGCGCGCCAGTGGCTCGGCGCGCGCGATCAGGCGCTGCAGGCGATCGCCGGCACGCTGCGCACCTCGCCCGACGAGGCCGCGGCGCGGGTCGAGGCTTTGGTCGAGGAGCGCAAGAAGCTCGAAAAGGAACTCGCCGAGGCCCGGCGTGCGCTGGCGCTCGCGGGCGACGGAGGGAGCCCGAGCAGCGAGGCAACCGCGGACGAAGATATCGGCGGCGTGGCCTATTCGGGCAGGGTCATCGAGGGGCTGGATCCCAAGGACTTGCGCCCGCTCCTCGACGCAGCGAAGAAGCGGATGGGCTCGGGCGTCGCGGCGATCTGCGCGGTCAACGACGGCAAAGGTGCCTTCGCGGTCGCGGTCACCGACGATCTCACCGATCGCTTCGACGCTGTGGCGCTGGTGCGTGCGGGCGTGGAGGCGCTGGGCGGAAAGGGTGGCGGTGGCCGCGCGGACATGGCGCAGGGCGGCGGTCCGGACGGCGCAAAGGCGGCGGGCGCCATCGCGGCAGTGCGCGAGACACTGGCGAGGCAGTCCGCCTAACTTTGCCCTGAGGTCATGCTAGCGGCTCGGCGTTTCCTTGGTGACGCCGCTGCTGCCCTGCTCGATGTCCATTCCGCCCGTGTCGCCTGGCTTGCCACGGTCCTTCCCGCTCTGCTGCGGATCCTGGACGTTCTGCGGCTTGAACTTTTCCTTGTTCGGAGTCGGTTTGGTGGGGTCGTTGTCGGCCATTGCGATTTCTCCTTTCCTCCCCAACGCATGGAGCGGCGGAGAGTTCACCGATCGGTATCGCAACCCTCAGGATTGGGCGGTGCTGGTGCGCAGCTTGGGCTTGTAGGCCAGCGCGCCCTCTTCTTCGATCTGGACGCGATATTCGTCGCGCTTCTCGTGGATCGATGCGATCACCGGCCCCATTGCCACGCCGATATCGACCAGCACCGCTTCGCTGAGCTGGAGCGAGGCCTCGAGCGCTTCGGGCACCGCATGGCTGGCACCGGCACGGTAGAGTTCGGCGGCATGCCGCGTGTCGCGTGCGCGGGCGACGATCAGGAGATCGGGATAGTCCTTGCGCAGCCTAGTCACCAGGCGCTGCGCCAGGACCGGCTCGTCCATGGTCAGCACCACCGCCAGCGCGTCTTCGACCCCGAGCTTGCTTAGCGCGACGCCGCGTGCCGCATCGCCGAAGGTGGCGCGAATGCCAGCCCGCTTGGCGTCGGCAACAAGATCGGAGTTGGAATCCAGCGCGACATAGGGCTTGCCGTGTTTTTCCAGCATGCGCGCGACGAGGCGACCGACCCGGCCCGCGCCGATGATGATGACACGAGGCTCGCCCGCGTCCTCGGGCGGCAAGTCCGGGACCGCTTCGACTTGGCGGCCGATAACCCGGCCGAGGCGCGCAAGAAGCGGGGTAACCGTCAAGCCGATGGCGGTGACGATCTGCCAGAATTGCGCTGTGCCGGGCTGGATCAGCAATGCCGATCCTGCCGCTGCAAGCACGATGAGCGTCGTCTCCGAAGGGCTCGCCATCAAGATGCCGGTCTCGGCGGCAGTCGAGCGGCGTGCGCCCATCAACCGCAGCAGCATGCCCGTCACGAGGGCCTTGAACACCAGCACGCCCACCACCGCGGCGGCCACCGCGCCGACGTTTTGCCAGATCGTGGTGAGATCGATGCTCATCCCGACGGTTATGAGGAAGATGCCCAGCGCCAGCCCCTTGAAGGGCTCGATGATCCCCTCGACCTCGGTGTGATATTCGGTCTCGGCGATCAGCAGGCCCGCGATCAGCGCACCGACGATCGGCGACAGGCCCGCGAGCGCGGTGGCCAAGCTCGCCCCGATCACCACCAGCAGGCTGGCGGCGAGGAACAGTTCGGGGCTCTTGGTGCGCGCGGCCTGCGCGAACAGGCGGGGCAGGGCGATCCGCCCGACGACCAGCAGCACGGTGATGACCGCCGCCCCGAGCAGCAGCGTATCGAGCAATCCTTCCCAGCCTTCGGCTTGCGCAGTCGGTCCCATGGCGCCCAAAATGAAGATGATCGGGACGATCATGATGTCTTCGAACAATAGCATCGACAGCGCCGCGCGCCCGACCGGGCTGTTGGTGCCCGAGATCGGCAGGACGATCGCGGTGGAGGAGAAGGCGAGCGCCAGTCCGAGGGCCAGCGCGCCGGTCCAGTACTGCCCCATCATCCCGAGAAAGATCGCCAGCAAGGCGCCAATGATCACTAGCTCCAGCGCTCCGAGCCCGAACACCAGCCTGCGCATCTGCCACAATCGATTGAAGCTCAACTCCAGCCCGATCGTGAACAGCAGCAGGATGATGCCGAGTTCGGCGAAGGGCTCGAGCGCCTCCGGATCGGTGATGGTGATGTGGGTGAGCCAAGGTCGCTCGAACACCAGCTGGCCCAGGCCGTACGGCCCGACCGCAATGCCGATCAGGATGAAACCGATGACAGGGGTGATCCGGAACCGGGCGAAGATGGGGATCACGAGCCCCGCCGCGCCCAGAATCACCAGAGCATCGGACATCATCGGGGTTGCTTCGATTTCGCCAGCCATGATCAGCGACTAGCCGCAGCCTTGCCGCCTGTCACCCGGCACGCGTCTCTCTTGCATGCATGTGGGGTGCGGCTGGCTACCCGCCGCCGACGCTCTGAGGTCCCAGCGGCTCGGTGCGGGGCCGGGTCTTGCCGGGATGATCGCCATCCTCGTCCCATTCGATTCGGTAGAGATCGAAGCGACGATCCGCGAGATTGCGCACCGTGCCTTCCGCCCGGGCCCAGGACAGGTCCGCGAGATTGACGTCGCTAATGGTCAGCGTCTCGACGTTCTCGGTCGCCTCGGCTGCGATCCCGTCGCGTGCGAAGGGGAAGTCGCAAGGGGTGAGGATGCAGCTCTGCGCGTACTGGATATCCATATTGGCGACGTTGGGCAGATTGCCGACATTGCCGCTCAGCACCACGAAGCACTGGTTCTCGATCGCGCGCGCGGCGGAGCAATAGCGGACCCTGAGATAGCCTTGGCGGCTGTCGGTGCAGAACGGCACGAAGATGATCCGCGCACCTTCGTCGGCCAACTTGCGCGACAGTTCGGGGAATTCGGAATCGTAGCAGATCTGCACCCCGATCGGGCCACAGTCGGTCTGGATCACGTTGATCTTGTCGCCGCCGCGGATGTTCCACCAATAGCGCTCGTTGGGCGTGGGGTGGATCTTCTCCTGCTCGTGGACCGAGCCGTCGCGCAGGCAGATATAGGCGACGTTGTGGATGTCGCCGTCTTCCATCCGGGTGGGATGCGAGCCCGCGATGATGTTGATGTTGTAGCGCATCGCGAAGTCCGAGATGTCGGTCTTCAGTCGCGGGGTGTATTCCGAAAGCCGCTCGATCGCCTCCATCGGCGAGAGTTCCTCTTCCTCGAAGCTCAGCAGCATCAGCGTGAAGAGTTCCGGGAAGACGATGAAATCGGCTTCGTAATCGCTCGCGACATCGACGAAATAGCGGATCGCGCGCAGGAACTCGTCGTAATCCTTCACCGCGCGCGCCTGTAGCTGGCAGGTGGCGACGCGGACCGATTCGACCCCGCGCGGGATGCGCATCTTTACCGGCGTGTCGCGCTCGATATAAGGGTTGCGCCACACCATCTTGACCGCATTGCCCGCCGAGCGCTTGTCCTCGGGCAGATAGCCTTCCAGAATCCCGACCGCCTCGAACCCGTTGGCGAGCTGGAAGCGCAGCACAGGATCGTGGATCTTGCCCGCGATCACCTGGTCGAGATAGTCCTGCGGGCCCTCGACCTTGCGCTGGTGGCGGCGGTAGTTGGGCATTCGCCCGCCGAACACGATGCCGGTCAGCTCGCGCTCCTCGGCCAGCGCGCGGCGTTCCTCGTAGAGCCGCCGACCGATACGCACGCCGCGCACCTTGGGGTCGACGCACATCTCGTAGCCGTAGAGCCAGTCGCCGGTCGGATCGTGGCGGCTGCCGTAGCCATTGCCCGAGATCTCGTCCCAATCGTGCGGCGCGAACACCACCGGTTCGGGCAATTGCATCGAGGCGCAATAGCCCACGACCTGCTCGTCGAGCAGCGCCACGAAACAGCCTTGCGGGAAGTTGTTGATCTGGCCGCGAATTTCGCTCTGCTTGTAGGCGGGCAGATCGTCATAGGCGCGGCGGACAAGCGCGGCGATGCCGCGGATGTCCTTGATCATCGCCTGACGGACGATCAGCCGCGCCTTGCCGACCTTCTCGCCCGCCTTGCGCGCGGAAGGACGCTTCTTCGCAGCCTTGGCCATCGCGTTCAGCTCCCTGGAAAGGGGAACCGGAGCCTCAGCTCCAGTTCGCCATTTCCTGCTCGAGATTGGTCACGATCGCCTCGAAGAACTGCTCGGTGGTGAGCCAGTTCTGCTGCGGACCGATCAGCAGCGCGAGATCCTTGGTCATCTGGCCGTTCTCGACGGTCTGGATGCAGACCCGCTCCAGCGTCTCGGCGAAGCGCACCACATCGGGAGTTTCGTCGAACTTGCCGCGATACATCAGCCCGCGAGTCCAGGCGAAGATGCTGGCGATCGGGTTGGTGCTGGTCGCCTTGCCTTGCTGGTGCTGGCGATAGTGGCGTGTGACGGTGCCGTGCGCCGCCTCCGCCTCGACGGTCTTGCCGTCGGGGGTCATCAGCACGCTGGTCATAAGGCCAAGCGAGCCGAAGCCTTGCGCCACGATGTCCGACTGGACGTCGCCGTCGTAGTTCTTGCAGGCCCAGACGAACTTGCCGCTCCACTTGAGTGCGGATGCGACCATGTCGTCGATTAGGCGGTGCTCGTAGCTGATCCCGGCCTTGTCGAAATCGGCCTTGTATTCGGCTTCGAAGATCTCTTCGAACAGGTCCTTGAAGCGCCCGTCGTATTTCTTGAGGATGGTGTTCTTGGTCGAGAGATAGACCGGCCATTTGCGGTCGAGCCCGTAGGCGAAGCTGGCGCGCGCGAAATCGCGGATCGAGTCGTCGAGATTGTACATCGTCATGGCGACGCCGGGGCTGGGGAACTCGAACACGTCGATATCGATGTTCTTGCCGTCCTCGCCCTCGAACACCATCCGCAGCTTGCCCTTGCCGGGGATCAGCGTGTCCTTGGCGCGGTACTGGTCGCCATAGGCGTGGCGGCCGACCACGATCGGGTCGGTCCAGCCCGGCACCAGCCGCGGCACGTTGTCGATCACGATCGGCTCGCGGAACACCACGCCGCCCAGAATGTTGCGGATCGTGCCGTTGGGGCTGACCCACATCTTCTTGAGCCCGAATTCCTCGACCCGCTGCTCGTCGGGAGTGATCGTGGCGCATTTGACGCCGACGCCGTGTTCCTTGATCGCATTGGCGGCATCGACGGTGATCTGATCGTCGGTCTCGTCGCGCTTCTCGATCGACAGGTCGTAATACTTCAGGTCGATATCGAGATAGGGGAGGATCAGCCGCTCGCGGATCCACTCCCAGATGATCTTCGTCATTTCGTCGCCGTCGAGTTCGACGACCGGGTTCTTGACCTGAATTTTTTGCATGAGTGCCCTGCTTGTCTAGAATGTCCGGGAATATGTGAGTCCCGCGCGCTTTAGCAGAGCGAGGGGAGGGCGCAAGGCGAGGGGGCCGACAGTCTGGCCGCAGTAGGCGGTCGCAGACGCCTATCGGCTCAGCAGTTTGCGATTCCATCCTCGATGCCGTCGTAGATCGACGCAAGATCCTCGTCCGAAATGCAGTAGGGCGGCATGATGTAGACGGTGTTGCCCAGCGGGCGCAGCAACAGGTCGGCCTGGCGGAAGCGCGACAGAAGCGCCGGACCGAGCCGGGACAGGTAGCCATCCTGCGCATCCTCGATCTCGACGGCGGTGATCGTGCCGGCGCGGCGGGGGTTGGCCACCCGGGGATTGCGCGCCAGCTTCTCGAGCTGTGTCGCCTGACGTTCGGCGAGGCCGCCGATCCGCTCGAGCACCGGTTCGTTCTGCCAGATCGCGATGTTGGCTGCCGCCGCGGCGCAGGCGAGCGGGTTCGCGGTGTAGCTGGACGAGTGGAAGAACATTCGCGCGCGGTCCCGCGACAGATGGGCCGCGAAGATCGGCTCGGTCGCCATCGTCACCGCCAGCGGCATGGCGCCGCCGGTCAGGCCTTTCGAGAGGCAGAGAATATCGGGGACGATCCCGGCCTGTTCGCAGGCCAGCAGCGTGCCGGTGCGTCCCCAGCCGGTCATCACCTCGTCGGCGATCAAGAGCACATCGTGAGCCGTGCAGATCCGGCGCATTTCGGCGAGGACATCCGCATCGTAGATTTTCATGCCGCCGGCGCCGCATATCAGCGGCTCGACGATCAGCGCGGCGGGTTCTTCGCGGCACAGGGCGGTGAGTTGTTCTAGAGTCGCCGAGCCGTCGCCGTGCGGAAAGGGCAGCGTTTCGACATCGAACAGCAGCGGCGAATAGGCGGCGTTGAAGACCCCGCGCGCGCCCACCGACATCGCGCCCACCGTGTCGCCGTGATAGGCATGCTCGAGCACGAGGATCTTGTGACGGGGCCGACCGGTGTTCGCCCAATATCCGAGCGCCATCTTGAGCGCGACCTCCACGCTGGTGGATCCGGAGTCCGAAAAGAACACGCGGGTCAACTCGTTGGGCATCAATTGTAGCAGGCCCTGCGCAACCGCTTCGGCGGGTTCGTGCGTCCAGCCGGCGAAGATGATCTGGTCGAGCTTTCCGGCCTGTTCCGCGATCGCCGCCATGATCGCGGGATGGCAATGGCCATGGGTCGTCACCCACCATGACGAGATCGCATCGACGATCCGGCG
>JAHJPT010000012.1 GCA_018819685.1 Alphaproteobacteria bacterium | reverse complement strand
TTGGCCCAGACCACGAAGACATCGGCGAAGGGCGAGTTGGAGATCCAGGTCTTGGAGCCGTTGAGGACGTAGCCGTCGCCATCCTTTTTCGCGACGGTCTTCATGCCCGAGGGGTCGGAGCCCGCATCGGGTTCGGTCAGCCCGAAACAGCCGATCAGTTCGCCGCTGGCGAGGCCGGGGAGGTATTTGCGCCTTTGTTCTTCCGAACCATAGGCGTGGATCGGATACATCACGAGGCTTGACTGGACGCTCGCCATCGAGCGGTAGCCGCTGTCGACCCGCTCGATCTCGCGCGCGATAAGGCCATAGGCGACATAGCCCGCGCCCGCGCCGCCATATTCCTCGGGGATTGTCGCGCCCAGCAGCCCGGCCCGGCCCATCAGCGGGAACAGTTCGGGCGCATCGATCTCTTTGGAGAAGGCTTCGATCACCCTGGGCTGGAGTTCGGACTGGGCGAAGCCGCGCGCGGAATCGCGGATCATCCGCTCTTCATCGGTGAGCTGGTCGTCGATCCCGAAGGGATCGTCCCAGGCGAAGGGCGCCATGCCGGCCATATAGTCTCCTCAGATTGCCTCAGGAGCGATGGCAGGCTTGGCGCAGCGCTTCAAGGCCCGCGCGCGCCTGGGAGCCGGCGGCCGGCTTGCGCCGCGCTGGCTCAGCAAACTCTTTCAGTCGCCCAGCGCCTGGTGGACCGAATCGATGATCGCGGCGGGAGGGCAGGGCTTGGCCAACGAGGTCGATCCGGGGAAGCGCTTGTGCACCTCGTCGGGCTGGTAATTTCCCGAATGGAAGATCACCGGAATGTTCTCCGCCATCAGTTTCTCGGCCAGCGGAAAGACATTGCCATCGCTCAGCTGGACATCGAGGATGGCCAGATCCGGCTTGTGTTTCTGGTAAGACAGCATGGCCGAGGAGATGTCGACGAAGGGACCTTCGACAGCATAGCCGGCTTCTTCCACCGTATTGCGAAGATCCCATCCGATCATGGATTCGTCTTCGGCGACAAGTATCGTCGGCTGCCGCATGGACATCCTTTCCGTAATCTCGCGCTGACCCTTTCATTACGAATGCGCGACACCCGGATCGGGTTCCTTGACCTAGAAGGGGCGCCGAAGACGGGTCAGTCGAGCCGACCGAAGCGACCCTCGTATCCCTCGGTGTCGCCCTGGGCGAGAAACCGCGCCTGCTCGACCCAATTGTCGCGACGGATGCGGCCCTGGAAGCGGCCCAGCTCGGCATCGACGCGGTCGATTTCGGCCTCGTCCCAAGCGGCGATCTGCGCGAATCCGGCCACTCCCAATTCGTCGAGACGCGCCGCCAGCTTTGGTCCAACGCCCTTGATCCGGGTCAGATCGTCGCCGGCGGGTTCAACCGTCGTGGTGGCGGAGGCGACCGCCGCTCCGGTTCCCGCCAGACCGGCTGGGGTTGGCGGTACGATCGGCTGGGGGGCCTGGACACGCTCCGCCGGCTGGGCGACCGGCGGTTCCGGCTGGGTGGGGACTTCGGAGCGGGCCGGGGCGACTGCGGCGGGGGTGCCGGAATCGATCAGCGCCTGATTGCGCGCGGCCGGCGAAGCGCCCTCGTCGAGCACATCGCCGGTCTCGCCCGTCACCCGCGTGCGGCGGTTCGCCTTGAACACCAGGAAGGCGAGCGCCAGCCCGATCAGGAAGGCCACCAGCAGCAGCGGCCAATTGGCCTCGATCAATTCAATCACAAATCGTCTCCTTCTTGTGCGTCCACGCTCGGCTCAGCGGCGCTGTTCCAGATCATCCAGCCCAGCAGCACGCCGGCGCCATAGGCGACCAGCATCAACACGATCGTTTCGAACCAGATCGGCATGTCAGCGCGCTCCCGGCGTATCGACGGGAGTGGGTAGCAGCGGTTCGGTGGCGATGACCGAGAATTCGATCCGGCGATTGGCGGGGTCGCTGGGGGCGAACCCTGCGACCGGTTCGCGCGAGCCGTAGCCGCGCGCGCGCAGCCCGTCGCGAGGGATGCCGCGGCGGATCAGCGCCTCGCGCACCGCCACCGCGCGCTCGCGGCTGAGTTCCAGATTGCCGGGCTCGGGCCCCGAATTGTCGGTATGGCCGGTGACCGCGATGATCGATCCCAGACACGGCTGCAGCGCCTGCGCGACTTCGTCGAGCAACACCTGGCTGGCGGGAACCAGTTCGGAGGAACCGCCCTCGAAGCGGATGGTGCGCGAGCGCAGCAGGCCTTCGACGTCTTCCTGGCAGTGAAGCGGGGTGTATTGCGGCGCTTCGGCCTGCGCGGCGGCGCTGCCGTCGGCCCAGAACACTCCGCCAACCCCGGAGACTCGCGCCACCGCTCGCGCCACGCGCGCCCGGGTGGCCTCGTTCAGCGTTTCGGCGTTCTCCAGGACCAGATGGCGGGTGGGCGATCCCGCCCCATTGGTCATCCGCGCCCGCGCCGGGTCGCCCCCGACGCCGGCGATCGCCCGTTCCACGACCGGCTGCTTGGCAGCGAGAAACGCTTCGCCGTAGCGCGCACCGCCCCAATAACCGATCGCTGCGACAAGCGCGGCACCTGAAAGCAGGACGATGGGGGTACGGCTGATCATGGCGCCGTCCTAAAGACCGCCACGCCCGAGCGGAAGGCCCCAAGCGCGGGTTTTTCTATCCGCCCGCTGATTGCTCCTGCGCGGCTTCGACCAGTCGGATGAACTCCTGCCGCCAGAAATCCTCTTGCCGTCCGGCGAGACCGACGATGTCGCGATAGGAGAAATCGCCCAGCAGCGTATCGCCGCGCAGCTTCTGGCCGAAGCCCGCCACCGCGGCGGCGAAGGCGAAATCGCCTTGGGGAGCGGGAGGCCGGGCGAGCGCACTGGCGGGCAGAACATATTCGATCAGCGTGGAGCTGTCGCCATCGGGCAGCTTGTAGCGCAGCTTCACATGCGCCGCTTCGGCCGCCAGTTCGCGCGCGCGGCTGTCGGTGGGGGTTTCGTAGCGGCGCGAAGCGATCCAGCCCTCGGCCCCGGCCGGAACGACCTCGTAGAGTGCGGTGACCTGATGGCCCGCGCCGATATCGCCCGCATCCACCGCGTCGTCGTCGAAATCCTGCTCGCGCAGCGCGCGGTTCTCATAGCCGATCAGGCGATACTGGCCGACCACCGCCGGATTGAACTCGACCTGGATCTTCACATCCTTGGCGATGGTGAAGATCGTCGCGCCCATCTGCTCGCCGAGCACCTTGCGGGCTTCCAGCGCGCTGTCGATATAGGCGTAATTGCCGTTTCCGTGATCGGCGATCTGCTCCATCATCGCATCGTTCACATTGCCGCGACCGAAGCCCAGCACGGTCAGCGTGATGCCCGACTCGCGCTTGCGCTCGATCAGATCGACAAGCGCGTCCCGATCCGACACCCCGACGTTGAAATCGCCATCGGTAGCGAGGACGACGCGGTTGACGCCGCCCTCGATGCGGGTGCCCTCGGCGATGCGATAGGCCAGTTCCAGCCCAGCGCCGCCCGCGGTCGATCCGCCCGCTGCGAGCTGGTCGAGCGCATTGCGGATCGCGGTGGCATCGCTGGTGGGTTCGAGCACCAGCCCCGCGGCACCGGCATAGACCACGATGGAGACGCGATCCTGCGTGGTCAGCTGGTTGACCAGGCTGCGCAGCGCGGTCTTCACCAGCGGCAGCTTGTCGCGGCTGTTCATCGAACCCGAAACATCGAGCAGGAACACCAGATTGGCGGGCGGGCGGTCCTGCTTGGGCATTTCATAGCCCGACAGCCCGAGCCTCACGAGGCGGCTGGTGGCGTTCCACGGGCTCGCGGCGACGTCGAGAGCGACCGTGAAGGGTTGGGACGGCGCGCGCGGCGTGTCGTAATCATAGCGGAAGTAGTTGATGAATTCCTCTGTCCGCACCGCGTCTGCCGGGGGCATCTGCCCGTCCTTGATGAAGCGGCGGGCGTTGGCATAGGCGGCGGTGTCGACATCGACCGAGAAGGTCGAGACCGGTTCGGCCGCAACCAGCTTGACCGGCGAAACCGCCTCGCCCTCGTAGCGCTCGCGATCGGGTTCGGTGGGCACGACGCCGGGCGGGACATAGCGATAGCTGGAATCGATCGGTGCAGCGCCCGCTTCGGGTCCGGCGGCCTGCGCGACCCGCGAGCCGGTGACCATTACCATGGCGCTCGGGCTCGGCGGCGGCGGCGGCGGCGGTGGCGGTGGCGGTGGAGATGTCGGGGGCGTAGCCGCTTCTGCGCCTGGCGCAGGACCGGCGGGATCGGTCCGCTCCTGCGATGCCGATGTGGCGCAGCCCGCCAACAGGGCTGCCGCGGCGCAGGCGGTGAAGAGGTGCAGCGGCTTCGTCATGTGGTCCTCCCCCAAAGGTGGAAGCCATCCTTGCAGCGCGTCGTGAATGGGCGGTGAACCCGATCTATTCGGGCACGGAAGCCGGCTTCGTTTCGGTTTCGCCGCCCATGTTGCGGCGGAACAGCACGCGGTCCTCCGGGCCGAAGCCGCGGTGCCAGATGACCCAGCCATAGGTCGCGAGGATCGCCGGGATGCCGAACGCGAGTTCCGCCCATTCGGGCAGCAGGGTCGCCAGGTATCCCACAGCCACTGCGGGCGCGGTGGCCCAGACCAGCGCCCAGCGCCAATTGTTCACCCGATGGCCGAGAATGCGCCCCAGCAGCAGCGCCTTGACGAGGCTCGCCAGAGCCAGCGCCAGCATCAGCGCCAGCGCCGCCGCCGCCGCCTTGTAGGGCTCGCCATAGCCGAGCCGCTCGACCAGCATGATCAGCGCGACGGTGAGCGCGGCCTGGAAGCCGATCGTGGCGATCGAGATCCACAGGTTGCGGACCCGGGCGACGTAGATCAGCGCCGCCTCGGAAACGACCGCGGTCGCCGCTACCACTTCCGCGGCGAGCAGGAAGGCGAGCGCGCCGGTCCCGCCGACGAAATTGGGCCCGACCAACCCCATCACCGCTTCGCCGGGCATCCCCAGCGCCAGTGCGATCCCCGCCTGCGCGGCGACGATCCAGAACCCTACCTGGCACACCTGCTGCGCGATGGCGGCGTAGTTCTTCGCCTTGAGGTTCTTGGTGATGACCGGCCCCAGGATCGGCTCGAAGCTGGTCTTGAGCTTCTGCGGCAGGCTGGCGACCTGCTGCGCGACGTAATAGACGCCCACCGCGGCGGGGGCGGCGAACAGTCCGAGGATGAAGATGTCGATCCGGCGCGTGCCCCATTCGATCGCATCGGCGGTGGCCAGCGGGAAGGCGCGCACGGTCAGCCGGGTCATCGCCACCGGGTGCGGGCGCCAGGCGCGCGGCAGACCATAGCAGCGCAGGAAGGTCCACAATCCCGTCGCCAGCCCGGCGTAGACCGAGATCAGATAGGCCAGCGACAGACCGGACTCGCTGGTTTGGGGAATGAAATAGAGCGTGCCCGCCATGATCGAGATGGTCCATGGTTCGACGATCGCGCGAGCGCGGACCGTGGTGGCGATATCGTAGCGATAGGCCTGCGCCGCCAGCACGATCTCGGTGAGCGCATAGGCGGGAATGGCGAGCACGATCAGCCGGTCGAGCTGCGTGAATTGCCCGCTGGGGAACAGCGGCGCCGGTACGAACCAGAAGAACAGCGCGGCGATGGTCGAAAACAACACCGCCAGGAGGATGCCGTCGAACACCAGATTGACCTCGCTGGTCTCGCCCTCGGTCAGCCGCTGGGCGAGGCCGCGCTTCTCGCCCATCGAGCACAGCAGCGCGACCAGTTCGACCACCACCAGCGCCGAGGCGAAGCG
>JAHJPT010000175.1 GCA_018819685.1 Alphaproteobacteria bacterium | reverse complement strand
GCCTATGTCGCGGCGCTGGAAACGATCTATCCCGGGCGCGAGGTGCGTGCCGCACTGCTCTATACCCAGACCCCGCAGTTGATCGCGCTTCCCGCCGATCTGCTCGCCGCTAACAAAGCCCGGTTTTCCGCTCCGCAGGAAAGCTTTGCCTTACCGCCCGTTGAGTAACCGCAGCTAGGGCCTACATGACCCGCATAAGGGCCAAACCCCACAGGAGAACAACCATGCCGACCGTCGCCGTAACCGATGCCAGTTTCCAGACCGACGTCCTGGAATCGGAAAAGCCCGTGCTGGTCGATTTCTGGGCCGAGTGGTGCGGGCCGTGCAAGATGATCGCGCCCGCGCTCGAGGAATTGAGCGACGAGATGGGCGATCAGGTTACCATCGCCAAGATGGACATCATGGAGAACACCGGGGTCCCCGGGCAGATGGGTGTCCAGTCGATCCCCTATCTGGTGCTGTTCAAGGACGGCAAGCCCGCCGCTCAGATGCGCGGCGCAGCGCCTAAGGGTCAGCTCAAGAGCTGGCTCGAAGGCGAGCTCTAAGCCATTTTGGAATAAAGCGCGGCGAGTTCGTCCCACAGGGCGGGGCTCGCCGCGCCGATCAGCCCACTGCGCTCGGGCTCGTCTACGCGATAAGGTGAGCCATCGGGCCGCGCGGCCTTGCCGCCCGTCTCGTTGAGCCACAGCACTCCCGCGGCGTGGTCCCATGCCAAGGTGCGCTCGAACAGCGATACATCGTTTTCGCCCAGCGCCAGCCGCGGATATTGCTCGGCGGCGCAACGCGGCGTGTCGACAACGCGGTAATGCGGCGCGATATGGGTCTTGACCGCCGTGCGCCGTGTGGGGTCGAGAAAGATGGTCGATATGGCGGCAACCGGCCGAACCTCGCCGCTCGTTTGCGCCGTTATGCGATTGCCGTTCACGTAGGCCCCCTGGTGGAGATGCGCCGCGCAAAAGCGGCCGGACAGACAATCATAGATCCAGCCCGATTGGCAGATTCCGCCGGCGCAGCGCGCCAGCAGGATGCCGAACGGCGGGCGACCGTGAGCGAAATTGTGGGTCCCGTCGATCGGATCGACGATCCAGCAATCCTGGTGGAGACCGGCGAGCACGGCGGGATCGGCATGCGCCGCTTCCTCGCCGACGATTACGAGAGAGGCGTCGATAGCGGCGAGGCCCTCATTAAGCATGACCTCGGCTTCGCGGTCGGCGACGGTCACCAGCTCGTCTTTGGCCTTCTCGACGATCTCGTTGCTCGAGAGATTGCGATAGCGCGGCAGGATCGCCGCTTCGGTCACGCTTCGCATCAGCGCCTGGATGTCGCGATCAAGCGCGCTCACGAGCGGTAATCCGCGTTGATTGCAATGTAGCCATGCGTCAGGTCGCAGGTCCACACCGTCGCTCGCCCCGCGCCGAGCCCGAGATCGACCTCGATTGTGATCTCCTCGCCCTGCAGATGCCGGGAGACCGGCGCCTCGTCGTAATCGGCCAGCGGCTGGCCATCTCGCGCCGCCCAGACCCCACCGAAGCCGATCGAGAGCCGGTCGCGATCAGCGGGTTCGCCGGCCTTGCCCACCGCCATGACCACGCGGCCCCAGTTCGCATCGCCGCCTGCGATTGCGGTTTTCACCAGCGGCGAGTTCGCGATCGACAGCCCGACCCTCCGCGCGCTGTCATCGCTCTGCGCGCCCGACACGCTCACTGCGATGAATTTGCGCGCGCCTTCGCCATCGCGGACCACCAGCTGCGCCAATTCGCGGCAGACCGAAAGCAGCGCAGCGTAGACCGCGTCGGCGCCGGCATCGTCCCACGAGCGGATCGGCGGATGGTCAGCCCTGCCGGTTGCGAACGCCAGCACGGTGTCGCTGGTCGAGGTGTCGCCATCGACGGTGATGCACGAGAAGGTGGCGGCATTGGCGCTTGAGAGCATCTCCTGGAGCAGCTCGGGCGCGACTCGGGCATCGGTGAACACATATCCCAACATCGTCGCCATGTCGGGCGCGATCATCCCGCTGCCCTTGACGATTCCGGCGAATTCCACCCGCGTCTCGCCGACCATCGCGCTGGCGCCGGCACCCTTGGTGAAGGTGTCGGTCGTGCCGATCGCCGCGGCCGCATCCTCCCAGCCGCAGGGCGGCGCCTGCAACGCCGCCGCGACTCCGGCACGGGCGATGTCGCGGGGCAAGGGCACGCCGATCACGCCGGTCGAGGAGACAAACACCTCCTCACGCTCACAATCGAGAGCTTCCACAACCTGCGCCACGATCTGCTCGACTGCCTCGCGCCCGCGGTAGCCGGTAAAGGCGTTGGAGTTCCCCGCATTGACCACCAGCGCGCGTGCCTTGGCCTGGCGCAGCTGTTCGCGGCCCATCTCGACTTCGCTCGATGCGCAGGCGCTTCGGGTGAAGACCCCTGCCACCGCCGTGTCTTGGATAAGCTCGATCAAGGTAAGATCGGCCCGATCCCACGCTTTGTAGCCTGCGCGGACGGTGCGCAGCGTCATCCCTTCGATGGTCGGCAGTTCGGGGAAGGGGCGGGCAAGGGGAGAGCGTTCAAGGTCCATTCACGCGTCCTTACGAAGGATGGCGCGGCGGGTAAACGCGGTTCGGGGGTGGACGCGATGGCGTTGAAAACCTATTTACGCCAGACGATGCTTCGCCGTCTCCTCACCTGCCTCGCGATCGCGACCGGCCTTGTGGCGGTTTCCGCACCTGCGCAGGCTTCGGTGATCGGCGCGCTGGAGGCCCAGATCGAGCAGTCCCAGAGGGCGTGCGAGAAGGACCGCAGCGAGGAATGCGCCTGCATCGAACGCCAGCGTCAGCAGCGCGCCCGCGGCGAAAAGCCCGCGCCCTGCCGTACCGCCAATCCCGTCCGGATCTATATTCCGACCGTACATCTCGGTGTGGATCGCGCCCACGAATAGGCGCAGTCGAGGGTCGCTCCCTCGGCCCCTAACTATTTTTCCAGCCTGAGCAGCCACGGAGCGCTCGGGTTATTTCCCATAAATTCATTCGCGAGATCGCGCCCATGCTCAAATCGCTTACCAAGGCCTTCTTCGGCTCGTCCAACGAACGTTACGTGCGCTCGATGCGCAAGACGGTCGACCAGATCAACGCGCTCGAGGAGCAGATCCAAGCGCTCTCGGACGAAGAACTCACCGCTCAGACCGATAAGTTTCGCGAGCAGCTCGCCTCGGGCAAGACGCTCGACCAGATCCTGCCCGAGGCCTTTGCCACGGTGCGCGAGGCTTCCATACGCGTGCTCGGCATGCGCCATTTCGACGTCCAGATGATCGGCGGCATCGTGCTCCATCGCGGCGAGATTTCCGAGATGCGCACCGGCGAGGGCAAGACGCTGGTCGCCACGCTCGCGACCTATCTCAACGCAATCGAGGGCAAGGGCGTCCATGTCATCACGGTCAACGACTATCTCGCCCGGCGCGATGCCGAATGGATGGGGCAGCTTTATCGCTTCCTCGGCCTCACCGTCGGGGTGATCGTCCCCAATATCGACGAGTTCCAGCGCCGCGACGCCTACAATGCCGACATCACCTATGGGACCAACAATGAGTTCGGTTTCGACTATCTGCGCGACAACATGAAGCACGAGCGCGGCCAGATGGTCCAGCGCCCCTTCAACTATGCGATCCTCGACGAGGTGGACTCGATCCTAGTTGACGAAGCCCGGACGCCGCTGATCATTTCCGGTCCGACCGAGGACAAGTCCGATCTCTACGTCTCGATCGACGCCATCGTGAAGGATCTCGATCCCGATTGGTACGAGGCCGACGAGAAGTCGAAGAACATCACCTGGACCGAAGAAGGCACCGATGCGATCGAGGCCAAGCTGAGCGAGGCGGGGCTGCTCGAAACCGAGAATCTCTACGACGTCGAGAACACGCTGGTGATCCACCATCTCGACCAGGCGCTGCGCGCGAACATCATGTTCAAGCGCGACACCGATTACATCGTCAAGGACGACAAGATCGTCATCATCGACGAGTTCACCGGTCGCATGATGGAAGGTCGCCGCTGGTCGAACGGTCTGCACCAGGCGGTCGAGGCCAAGGAAGGCGTCAAGATCGAG
>JAHJPT010000174.1 GCA_018819685.1 Alphaproteobacteria bacterium | reverse complement strand
TGCGCGCGCACTTGCGCCAGCCGGTCGGGATCGATCTCCCCGGCCTCGTTCCGCAGCCGCGCGAGCATCGGCTCGGGCAGGCCCTCCAGGTTGGGCGGATCGGCGCAGATGGCGACGCGAATCGCTTCCATCCGCTCGCCGCCGCTTTCGGCGCCCGGCTCGCCATCGGCTCCGCAAAACCGCTCGCGCAGCTGGGCGATGCGCTCGGGCGGAATGGTGCCGTCGGGGCCGCGAAGCCGTTCGAGCAGCGCCTCGGGCAGCCCTGTGAGATCGAGGGTCTCGCCTGCGGGAGTGGCGCAGAAGCGGGCCCGCATCGCCGCCATGGCCTCGCGGTCCATGGTGACGGTGGCGCTGCCGCCAGTCGGGCTCGCCGCGCCGGCACCGCGACCACCACGGCCACCACGGCCAGCAGGCGCTTCGGGCGCTTCGGGTTCGGCGCCGATCCTGCCGCTGGTGTTGATCCCGAAGGACAGGACCTTGCTGCGGGTTGCGAACAGCGTGATCGGGCGGCGATCGAGCTCGATCAGCTGCCCCGCATCGTTGCGGGTGACGCGATCGGGGAAGGCGGCTTCGAAGGCGGGGCTCAGCCCGGGGGCGCTCGCGGTGACATCGTTCGAGCGGTTGACCGCATAATCGAGCTGGAGCCGCGTGTCGTCGACGAAGGGCAGTTCCCAATTGGCGGAGAACTTCCAGTCGGCCTGGGTTTCGGCCGCCAGCGCCGGATTGCCGCCGGTGACGACCGTCGCCAGCACGCTCTCGCCGGTGGCGAAATCGAACACGGGAACGTTGAAATCGACCACCTGCGGATCGCCCAGCGCGTTGAGGCCCGGCGCGACCTCGCGCCAGATTCGCGTGGCCGAGAGATTGAGATTGTCGAACGGCTGCCAGTTCAGCCCCAGGCTCCAGTCGGTCAGCGTGCCGAAATCGGAGAGTTCGTTGATCCCCGCCTGACCGGTAAGCGAGATCGAGCCGATCGCATCGGCAAAGCCCTCGCGGCGGCTGGTCAGCGGCACCACGACGTTGACGCCCGCAGAGAGATCGCCGCGCGTGAGCCGACTCTCCTGCTCGCTGCGGGTGTCGGTGCTGGAGATCCGGTTCCAGTCGTAGCCGAGATCGAAAGTGGTCGCGACCTCGCCTGCGGGCAGGAAGAGCGGCGAACCGGTGATCGTCGCCAGCGTGCTCGCGCCCCACAGCGTCGAGCGCGCGGTGTCGACGCCGGCATCGCCGAGCGCGGGCAGTGCACCGTCGATCGCGAGCGTCCCGGCAAGCGCCTGCGCCTCGAGCGCGGCGGTGTCGGCGCGGCGGTCGATCCTTGTGCGGCTGTAGGCGCGGCTGGCGTCGAAGGTGGCGGTCAGGTTCCAACTGTCGCCCAGCGGGCGGTTGTAGCTGCCCGAACTGGAGATCGAATTGCTCGCGACATTGCGCTCCAGCGGGTCGCCCGCGCCGAAGGTGCGAAAGGCGCTGTTGCCCGCGGGATCCGTCAGCAGCACGGTGTCGAGCCCGGAGAGGCTGCGGCGTTCGTTGTAGGCGCCGGTAAGATTGAGGCTGATAGAGGAGCCGCTGTCGATGAAGGCCTTGGCGTAGTTCGCCGAGGCTTCGACCCCGGCGCTGTCGGCGATCAGGCTGTGGAACTCTCGCGGATCTGGATCGGCATCGACATCAATCAAGGAACCGTCGACCGGCGTCAGATCGCGCTCGGCCTCGGTTAGCAGGCTGGTGTCCTCGAACTCGAGATTGAGATTGATCCGTGCGCCGTCGCTGATCGTCAGCAGCGAGAATTCCTGCTCGCTTTGCGAAGTTCCGCCGATGCCAGGCTGGCCGTATTCGAGTTCGACCTCGCGGCTGGAGAAATTATCCTTGAGGATGAAATTGACCACCCGCCGGTCGGGCGAATAGCCGAAGCGCTGCGCCACTTCCTCGGGGAAGACCTCGACCTTCTCGATCGCTTCGGGCGGGTAGGAGCGGAATTCGCGGAAGGAGCCGATCCGCACGCCATTGACCAGGAAGATCGGGCGTCCGCCGCCGCCGCGGCCGCGCGCGCTGCCGGTGGCGGGCTCGATCGCCTGGAGCAGGTCGTCGATCGAACCGGCGCCCAGCGCGGCGATATCCGCAGCGTCGAGTTCGAGCACCGGCGGCTGTTCGACATCGAGCGATCCGCGCTGGCGCGTGGCGGTGACCACGATCTCACTGCCGACGATCGGCGCATCGGCTTGCGGGTCGGGGCCGTCGAGCTCGCTGTCGGGAGCCTGGCTCGCGGGAGCCGGGGGCACATCCTGGGCCGCAAGCGGCACAGACAGGGGGAAAGCGCCGGCCAGCGCCAGAAGAGAAACCGTCGATGCGAACCGCAAGGAGCATACCTTTCGAAAAATCGTAACTGGTCGCCCCCGCTGCGACGGCATTGCGGCAGGAATTGCTTCGGCACAACCACCAAGCCTGTCGCGAAATGTAACCGATCGGTAGCGGTGCGTCGCTGGTCTAAATAGCCGGAAGGCTTTCCTTTTGCGCTCCGCACGGCTAAGGGGCGCGACCCGGAGGGGCAATACTGCTCGTCCCCCGCTTTGCGAATGTCTCGCGAAGCTCTCACGAACCAAGGAATCACATGGCCAAGGAAGAACTCCTCGAAATGCGCGGCAGGGTGGTCGAATTGCTGCCCAATGCGATGTTCCGGGTGGAGCTCGAAAACGGCCATGAGGTGCTCGGCCACACCGCCGGCAAGATGCGCAAGAACCGCATCCGCGTGCTGGTGGGCGACG
>JAHJPT010000173.1 GCA_018819685.1 Alphaproteobacteria bacterium | reverse complement strand
CATCGGCCATGCCCATGGGCATTCCCGGGTGGCCGGAATTGGCGCCTGCACCGCATCCATCGAAAGAGCCCGGATGGCATTGGCCATCTGGACCATGCGCGGTGTCTCGAGGCTCATGCTGCAATTCTCCGGAAAATGTGGGCGATTCGGCGCGCGCGAAGCCATCGCGAAGGCGTGGCGCAAGGTCAAGCGGGGCGGTCGGGCAAAGGCGGCGCTGCAGGCCTTGGAAGCAGTTATCAACAGGGCCCGCCAAGCCTTTGCATACATGGTTCAATCGGCGTATTCTGCGGCGGTTATGCCGGACGATCGCATCGCCTCTGCCTTCGACAGGATCGAGGCTGCCCTGGGCAGGATCGAGCGCAGCGCCCGCGCGCCGCTGCCGATGCCCCCTCGATCTCCGCAAGCCGACGCCGATCTGGAAGCGCGCCATGCCCAGCTGCGCAAGTCGGTGGGCGCGAGCCTCGTAGAATTGGATCAGCTTATCGAAAGACTTCAGGGATGAGCGAGGTCGTGCTGACGGTCGGCGGGCGCAAATACACTTTGCGCTGTGAAGACGGACAGGAAGACCATATCCGCCGTCTCGCTGCGGTGGTCGATGCCAAGCTCGGCGATGGCGCAAGCCAATTGCCCGCCATGGAAGCCAAGAACCTGCTGTTTGCGGCCCTGTTTCTCGCCGACGAGCTCGAGGAAGCGCGCAAAGCCGGCGCGGCCGACGACCGCGGCAAGATTGCCGAGGGGCTCGAGGCTTTGGCGCTCCGGCTCGAAAAGACTGCCGAAGCCCTTGAGCAAGCGCATCCGAACGCCTAAATAGGCACTTGGCGGGACTGCCCGGCACGAGCCACATGAACATCCCTGAGGCTATAAGTAAATACCTAGGGAGCTGTCCCTGTCCGGATCACGGGTTCGTCCTGCGGGTCCGGTGCACACGGCGCCCACCTGACGTCCACGCGTCAGAGGATTTCATGGCAAACGACCCATGGTGGTTCCGTCACCTATCCAATTCACCCCGGCCCGTCCGGGCGACAGGGGCGCCGCGTGGCTGGCAAGAGTGAACTCAGGACCCGGATGCGCGGCTTGCGCCGGGCGCATGTGCAGACCATTCCCGGCAGCATGCAGGCGCTGATCTTCCATCGGCCACCCGCCCCCTTGCTGGAACTGGCGCCTGCCGACGCGACGGTCGGCCTATACCGCGCCGGCCCCTTCGAGGCTCCCGCCAATGCCTACGCCAGGTTCTTCTTCGAGGCGGGCCATACACTCGCGCTGCCGCGCTTCGCGACACGCAATTCCGCCATGGAATTCGCGCGTCACGACGATCCCTACGAGGAAGCCGATTGCGAGATAGGCCCCTTCGGCCTGCTTCAGCCTCTGGCAGCCGCGGAGGCCTTGATTCCGGACCTGCTGTTCGTTCCGCTGATCGGCTTTACTGATAAGGGTGCGCGGCTTGGTCAGGGTGGCGGTCATTACGATCGCTGGCTGGCGGAGCATCCGGGTACGAGAGCGATCGGACTTGCCTGGGACGTCCAGAAGCTCGACGAAATCCCGCAGGAGAGCCACGACGTGCCGCTCAGCGCCATCGTTACTCCCACCCGCCTCTACGGCCCGTTCTGATGCGCGAGGAACCGACCCTGCGGATTCCCTTGGGCGTGCTCGCGCTGCTCGTGGCCCTGCTCGCTTACGGGATCGCTGTGGCCACCTTCGTCCTGCCCGTGATCGCAAACTGGCACGTCCTGGCGCAGGCGCTGGTCTATCTGGTCCTCGGCGTGATCTGGCTGCTGCCGCTGCGGCGCTTCCTGATCTGGATGGAAACCGGCCGCTGGGGCTAGCCGCCGGAACCGCCGCCGGGAACCGGGCCAATCGCGCCATGGTTCTACGATCATGCCCGAACTGCCTGAAAACGAAGCCCAGCGCCTGACGCTCGAGCGCGAGTGCCTTCACCGCACCATCGAGGCGGCCGAGCTGGGCGACAACATCGCCCATATCGACCTGCCCGGCGACAACGAGCTGGGTCGTCTCAAGGGCCGCCAGTTCACCGAGACCCGCCGCCACGGCAAGAACATCTTCCTCGGCAGCAAGAGCGGCCCCTGGATCACCGTCCATCTCGGGATGAGCGGCTGGCTGATCCCCTACGACGCGCCCGAACCCGAGCCGGACCACACCAAGTTCCGGATCGTCTTCGAAGGCGACCGGCGGCTCGCCTTCCGCTGCCCGCGCAAGCTGGGCCATGTGAAGATTGTCGACGATCCCGACGCCTACATCTCCGCACAGGATCTTGGTCCCGACGCGCTGGCGATGGACCGCGACGTCTTCACCGATTTCATCGGCGGTTCGAAAGCGGCGATCAAATCCGCGCTGATGGATCAGAACCGCATCGCCGGGATCGGCAATCTGTGGTCGGACGAAATCCTCTTCCAGACGGGTCTCGACCCGGCATCGAGGGGAAGCGATCTCGATGATCAAACGCTAAACACTCTGTTCGACACTATGCGGGCGGCACTGTCGAAAGGTGTCGATGTCGAAGCCGACTATTCCCGCCTCCCGGACGATTGGTTGATTCCCAACCGCAAAGACGGCGAACCCTGCCCGCGCACCGGGTGCGGCGGCTCGCTGACCCATCACAAGGTGGGCGGCCGGACGGCCTATTATTGTCCGGTCCATCAATCGTGAAAAGGTAGGTTCCCAAGTGGCGCGAGTGACGGGACTTGAACCCGCGACCTCCGGCGTGACAGGCCGGCGCTCTAACCAACTGAGCTACACCCGCGCATCTAAGAAGCGACCGGGAGCGACCAGCGCCGCTTGGGAGCCGGGCCACTAAGGCAGCCCCCGATTCCTGTCAATGCCCCTGCGGCGGAAAAAGCAGGGCATTGCAAAAGCTTTGTCCACACCCGTCCGGCAGCCCTCGAAAAAGCGTCATGGTCAACGCCGATTAACCCTATCTTGAGGTCGCGGGTGCATGGTTGTTCGCGAACACTACGGGGGCAAATCCATGCGTTCGATCCTGCTTGTCGCAAGCATCCTGTTCCTGGCAACCGCCGCGACGGCGACCGGTTCGGCGCTGTCGATCACGCGCTCTGTATTCGTCGAGACCTCGCAGCAGGACGGCATCGCGCTCGAACCGGCGGATACGCTCTCGCGCGGCGACCGGGTGGTGCTGGTGATGCAATGGCAGCCAGGTAGGGCAACCGGACCGTTCGTGCTCGCAAGCCGCGTGCCCGAGACGCTCTCGTATCAGCGCAGCGGCGACGATGCAGTCGAGGTCTCCACCGATGGCGGGCGCCGCTGGGGCCGGCTCGGTGAATTGCGCCAAGGCACACGCGCTGCAAGGGCCGACGACGTCACCAATCTGCGCTGGCGCATCGGTGCCGACGACGGCAGCGGAATGCGCAGCTTCAGCGCGATCGTGCGCTGAAGCCGCTCGAATTCCGATCAATCCACCAGGATAAGCGCAGGCGACTCGAGCAGCTTCTTCAGAGCCTGAACGAAGCTCGCCGCATCATAGCCATCGACCACGCGGTGATCGCAGCTGATCGAGATGTTCATCAGCTTGCGCTTCTCGATCCGCTCGCCGCCCTGCCCGTCGCTGACATACATCGGGCGTTCGATGATCCGGTTGGGGCCGATGATCGCGACCTCCGGACGGTTGATCACCGGGGTGGTCGCCACGCCGCCCAGCGGGCCGAGCGAGGTCACGGTCAGGGTGCCGCCCTGCATTTCCTCGCTGCTCGCCTTACCGTCGCGCGCGGCTTCGGCGAGGCGGACTATCTCCCTCGCGAGCTGCCACAGATTGCGCGACTGTGCATCGCGGATGACCGGAACCATCAGTCCGGAATCGGTCTGCGCCGCCATGCCGAGATGCACCGCGCCATGGCGGGTGACCACCCCGCCCCCAGGACCATCGCCATCGTCGTAGCGGGCGTTGATCATCGGGAAATCGGGCACGGTCTTGCAGATCGCCGCGATCAGCAGCGGCAGCATCGTCAGCTTGGGCCGGTCTCCCCTGTTGGAATTCAGCTGCGCACGCAGCACTTCCAGATCGGTGACGTCCACTTCCTCGACATAGGAGAAATGCGGGATGTTGCGCTTGGAAGCGGCCATGTTCTCGGCGATGCGGCGGCGCATGCCGATGACCTTGCGCTGCTCGTCCTCGCGCACCCGACCTGCGGGCGAATAGCCGCCGCTGTACGACAGGAAGCTGTCGAGATCGCCGTGACGAACGCGGCCGTCCTCGGCGGGCTTCACATCGCCCAGATCGACACCGAGTTCTCTGGCGCGATTGCGCACCGCCGGAGAGGCGAGGACCTTGGCACTCGCGTTGGGGGTGGGCGCCGGAGCGGGTGCGGGCGTCGGCGCGGGCAGATCGACCGGCTCGGGGTCGGCGGCATGCGCGTCGTCGGCGTCGGAAGCGTCGGGGTTCTCGGTCTCGATCCGCTGCTCGACGGCTTCGTCCTTGGGACCCGGCGCATCGCCGGAAGCCTTCGCGGGTGCCGGGCTGTCGCCATCGACCTGTTCGGCGATATCCTCGGGAACTTCGCCTTCGACCTCGATCACCACCAGCATAGCGCCGATCGAGACCATCT
>JAHJPT010000172.1 GCA_018819685.1 Alphaproteobacteria bacterium | reverse complement strand
CGCCAACGAGCGTGCCGTCGCGATCGTCCGCGAATTCAACGCGGCGGGCAAGCCGATCGCCGCGATCTGCCACGCGCCGTGGCTGCTGATCGAGGCTGGAGCCATCGAAGGCAAGACCGCGACCAGCTACAACTCGATCCGCACGGATATCAAGAACGCAGGCGCCAATGTGGTCGACAAGGAAGTGGCGATCGATGGCAACATCATCACCAGCCGCAACCCCGACGACATTCCCGCCTTCTCGAAGGCGCTGATCGAAGCAGTCGGCGAGACGGTGAAGGAAGGCGAACTCGAAGCCGCCTGATTCCAGGACGGTGCCTAACGAGATAGAGAGCCCCGCCGTAGCGATATGGCGGGGCTTTTTCGTTCGACAGCCTGACGATCAGGCCGGCGGAGCCTAGCGGAAAACCACCGTCCGCATGCCATTCGGGAAGACTCGGCGTTCTGCAGTCCAGCGCACCGCTCTTGCAAGCACCCGGGCCTCGATATCCCGACCGATCCGGATCAGGTCCTGCTCGGTGGCACGATGATCCACCCGTTCGACATCCTGCTCGATGATCGGGCCTTCATCCAGGTCGCTCGTCACGAAATGAGCCGTCGCCCCGATCAGTTTCACCCCCCTTTGATGCGCGCTGCGATACGGGCGCGCGCCTTTGAAGCTGGGCAGAAAGCTGTGATGAATGTTGATGCACCGCCCGGCAAGTCGTTCGACAAGTTCCGGCGACAGCACCTGCATATAGCGCGCCAGCACAAGATAGTCGGCCTGCTGTTCCAAGAACAGCGAGAAGAGTTTCTCTTCCTGCTCCTCGCGCGTTTCCGGGGTAACCGGCAGATGGGTGTAGTCCACCCCATACCACTCCGTCAGCTCGCGAAGCTGCGGGTGGTTCGACACGACCCCGACCACCTCCACCGGCAGGTTGCGGGTCTGTGAGCGGTACAGAAGATCGTTGAGGCAATGGCTGCCTTGGGACACGGCGATCAGAAGCTTTGGCTGGTGGTTGGAGGGCAGGAGTTCCCAGTCCAGATCGAATTGGCGGACGATCGGCGCGAACCCGGCGCGAAGCTCGTCCAGCGTGTCGGGGAACGCCCCACCGTCCGGTTTGAACTCGATGCGCAGAAAGAAGCGTCCCGCCTCCAGATCGGCGTATTGCTGGCTATCGAGGATGAATCCCCCGAGCCGCGCCAGATGGCCGCTGACCGCGGCAACGATCCCGACGCGATCCTGGCAGGAAAGGGTCAGGATGTAGGCGGACTGGGCTGCGGAGATGCTCATCTCGAACCGAAGTACCGTTCGAATCTCAAGGCTGCCACGGAAAAACGCCGCCGACCCAACCGAACCGCCAAAGGGCAGCCAGCGATCAATTCTCACCTGCGCGGACGAGCCCGCGTGGACTCCCGAAATCAACTCGACAGACGTTCAAAATCGCCGTGCGTCGTGGCTGTCTTCGGGCAGCGACACGGCGAGTCCGTCGAGGCTGTCGTTCAAAAGGATCTGGCAGGATAACCTGCTGGTGCCACGCACGCCGGCGGCGAGGTCGAGCATGTCTTCCTCGTCTTCGCTCGCCGGCGGCAGTTTCGCGAACCATTCGGGATCGACCACCACATGGCAGGTCGAGCAGGCCATCTGCCCTTCGCAGGTGCCCTCCAGGGGCAGGCCAGCGGCCTGCGCCAGCGTCAGCAGGCTGTCGCCGGGTTCGCCCACGGCTTCGACCCGCTCGTCGCGTGCGGTCGTGAAGGTCACGCGCACGCTCATAGCCCCTGCGCCTTCGCGGCCGCGTTGATCTTCTCCGCCGCCTGCTCGATCTCGTCGAGCGTGGTGTACCGGCCCCAGCCCAGCCGGATCGAGCTCTTGGCTCGCTTGGCCGACAGCCCGATCGCCTCGAGCACATGGCTGGTGCGCCCCGACCCGCTGGCGCAGGCGGAGCCGGCAGAGAACATCACGTCGCGCACCTCGCTCATCAGCCGGTTCACATCCAGGCCCCCATATTTCTTGGGCGGCCGGATGTTCATATTGCCGTGCCAGCGCGCCTCCTCGCTGCCGTTGAGCTTCCAGTCCGCAAACAGCTCGCGCGCGCAGCGCCAGAGTTTTTCGACATGCTCGGCATCAGCCGCCATCTGCTCCTTCGCCAGCAAGGCCGCAGCGCCGAAGCCCGCGATCAGCGCCGGACTGAGCGTACCCGAACGAATCCCGAATTCCTGCCCGCCCCCGGTCTGCACCTCCACCAGTTCAAGCCCGTCGCGGATCCACAGCGCGCCGACACCCTTGGGCCCGTGCAGCTTGTGCGCACTGACAGCGATCATGTCCGCCGCGGTGAGCTCGATCTTGCCATAGGCCTGCACCGCATCGCACAGGTAGAGCGCGTTGGCGCCCTTGGCCTTGCGGTGCCAGTCGATGGTCGGCTGCACCGTCCCGATCTCGTTGTTGACCTGCATCACGCAGACCAGCCGCGTGTCGGCGGGCAGATCCTGCTTCGTGTTGCACTGGCCGTTCTTGGCGACGTTCAATTCGTGGCAGGCACCCATGCTGCGCGCGGTGTCGAGCACTGCGGCGTGCTCGATCGCCGAAACCGAGACCGTATTGCGATCGTCGCGGCCCGCGGTGCCGCGGATGGCGAGATTGATCGCCTCGGTGGCTCCGGAAGTGAAGATCACCTTGCCCCCGGGCGGGAACAGCGCCGCGACCCGGTCGCGCGCCAGCGCAATCGCGGCGGCGGCCTCGCGCCCCATGCGGTGCGGCGAATGCGGATTGCCGAAACCGCTGCCGGCCGGCCCGTCGAGCCAGCGCATCATTTCGTCGCGGGCGTCGGGAGCGAGCGGGGTGGTCGCCTGATAGTCGAGATAGATCATGTCGGATGCGATCCTAACCGCTCGCGGCGGGCTTGTCGAAGCGGCGTTTCGACGGGGGCGAGTCAGTCCCGCTGCGCGAGCTCGCGCCAGACGTCGCAGAAGCGTTCGACCTCGGCTCGG
>JAHJPT010000171.1 GCA_018819685.1 Alphaproteobacteria bacterium | reverse complement strand
TATTGATGGTCATCTCCGACGGCGCGCCGGTCGACGACAGCACGCTCTCGGTCAACCAGGCGGGCTATCTGGAAAGCCATTTGCGCAAGGTGATCGGCTGGATCGAGAAACAGTCCCCGGTCCAGCTTGTCGCGATCGGCATCGGCCACGACGTCACCCGCTACTACAAGCGCGCGGTGACGATCATGGATGTCGAACAGCTCGGCGGAACGATCATCGAACAACTCGCGGGGCTGTTCGAGGAGGAATAGCCCCTGTGGGCGGAGGAGCGGTTCAGGCTCCGCTGTCGACCAGAGCCTCTGGCGCATAGACCCGCATAGGCACGGTGACCGTCTCCGCATTGCCGAAGGTCAGGCGCATACGGATTTCGGTGCCGGGAACGATGTTCGAATCGTAATCAGTCAGGATGCGTCGTTCGCTCTCGGGCCCGAACACGACCGTTTCTCCGCGCTCGATCGAGACGGTGGACAGACCTTGCGGGTCATCCCCTTCGAAGCTGGTCATCGTCGCATTGTCGCCATGCTCGACGGCCACCTCGCTGATGTAGATGTGGCCCTCTCCGACATTCGTGATGTCGAAATAGACGCGCGCCGGCGCACCGGCCCGAGTCGGCAGAACAAGCCGCGCCTCATCGATCCGCACCTGCGAACCGAATTCCGGCGCCGGTGGAGCTTCGGTGTCGCCGTCGGGCACCAGCGGCGGCATGAACAGGAGCACCGCGGCAATCGCGGCGGCCACGGCCAGGGCGATAATCTTCCATTTGTGCTTCATCTGTGCTCCTCGGGCCGAGAGATCGATCGGGCGATCGGCATCCCGCGCGCGGTTCCGCCGATCCTGTTTTCAAGAATAGACCCGAACTGTCATAGTTCCCGCTCGCTGCCGCGGCGGGCAGGGCGGCGGGCAGGGCGACGGGACGACAAAGGAGCTTGCCAGCGACACGCGACGCGCTGCACAGGAGGCCGCTCACTGCCGAGACCTCGTCCCGTCGGCAGCAGTTGAAGGAGCAACTCGGCGGAACGATCATCGAACAGCTCGCGGGGCTGTTCGAGGAGGAATAGGCGGCCGCTTAGTCATTGCCTCAATCCTTGAACCTGCCTCTGGCGCAAGATCCTCTCATGCGTTGCTCAAGTCACACATCGTATGATAATGTAGGCCTATGAGTAAGCTAGAACGCATCACCGTCACCATGCCCGAAGAGATGGTCGCCCGTCTCCGGGCTGCCGTCGAGCGCGGCGAATACGCCACCACCAGCGAGGTCGTGCGTGAAGCCTTGCGGGGTTGGGGCGGGGACTACGATCACCGCGAAGCCGAGAACGCCCGCATGCGTGCGATTCTCGATCGGGCAAGATCGGGTCCGCGTTTCTCGTCCGATGAAGTCTTCGCCGAGGCTCTCGACACGATCGATCGTGTGGCGCGTCGAAAGTCTGTAGAGCAAGGCGAGTGAAGCTCGAATATACCGAGCAAGCCCGGACCGATATCGTCGAAATCGGTGAGTATATTGCCGAAGACAATCCTCCGCGAGCGAGGTCGTTTCTGGCCGAACTCCGCGCATTCATCGAGCAGATCCCCGAAAATCCTCGAAGGTACAGGCTCCGGGAGGAATGGGGCGGTGCGGTCCGCGCGGCAAGCTTCGGCCGGTATCTTGCGCTCTTCGAGGATACGGGCGATCGCGTAACGATTCTCCGGGTGGCGAGTGGGCGGCGCAATGTCGCGGACCTGCTCGATAGCAAACCGCAATGAACGTTACCCAAGCCGTCCAGACGCGCCGCTCGGTGCGCGCCTTTACCGACCAGCCGGTAGATCGCGCGACACTCACCCGCGTTCTCGAGCAGGCGCAGCGTTCGCCCTCGGGGGGCAATGTCCAGCCGTGGAACGCGGTGCTGCTGACCGGGGCGCCGATGCAGGCGCTGTTCGACCGAGTGGCGCTCGAGTTTCCCAAGGGGCGCGCGGCGCTCCGGCCCGAATACGATATCTACCCCACAGATCTCGACGGGGCCTACGAGCAGCGCCGCTTCGGGGTGGGCGAGGACATGTATGCCGCGCTGGGCATTGCGCGCGAGGACAAGGCCAAACGGCTGATGTGGTTCGCGCAGAACTTCCGCGCTTTCGGCGCGCCGGTGCTGATGCTGGTCCACACGCCCAAATACATGGGTCCGCCG
>JAHJPT010000011.1 GCA_018819685.1 Alphaproteobacteria bacterium | reverse complement strand
TGTACCGCCGCGCGATCCTGGGCCTGGGCTATCTGCCGCAGGAGACCAGCATCTTTCGCGGGATGACGGTGGAGCAGAACATCGCCTGCGTGCTCGAGATGGTCGAGCCGGACAAATCCGTGCGCGCGCAAGAACTCGAGCGGCTGCTCGACGAATTCGGGCTTACCCGGCTGCGCGCCAGCCCCGCGATGGCGCTCTCGGGGGGCGAGCGGCGCCGCTGCGAGATCGCCCGCGCGCTCGCCGCCAAGCCCTCGATCATGCTGCTCGACGAGCCCTTCGCCGGGATCGATCCGCTGTCGATCAACGATATCCGTCATCTGGTGATCGATTTGAAGCAGCGCGGCATCGGGGTCCTGATCACCGATCACAACGTGCGCGAGACGCTCGATATCGTCGATCGCGCCTGCATCATCTATGGCGGGCAGGTGCTGTTCGCGGGCACCCCCGAAGCGCTGGTCGCCGACGAAAACGTGCGCCGGCTCTATCTGGGCGAGGACTTCACCTTGTGAGCGCCGCCTCGCCTTCCGGGTCCTAGGGCGACGGCATGGCCCTGAGCCCGCGCCTCGATCTGCGCCAGACGCAATCGCTGGTGATGACGCCGCAATTGCAGCAGGCGATCAAGCTGCTGGCGCTGTCCAACCTCGAGATCGAGACCTTCGTCGGCGAGGCGCTGGAGAGCAATCCGCTGCTCGAGATGGGCGAGACCAGCCGCGAACCCGGAAGTGGCCCACGCGATGGCTCGGGAGAGGGGCCGGGCGAGGGAGACGGTGCCGCCCCAGAACCGCGCGAGCATGAAAGCGATGGCGGGTCCGACGGTACCGAGGCGCTCGACATTTCCGCAAGCGCGCTCGATCCCGATGCCGCGCCGGGCGATCAGGGCGACTGGGGCCGCGCGGCGAATGCGGGCGGCATGTCGGAGGACGGCCCGCCCGATCTCGAAAACCGCGCCAGCGGCGAGCCGACGCTGGCGGAATATCTCACCGAACAGATCGGCTCGGTCGCGCATGACGAGCGCGAGGCCTTCGTCGCCGCGCGGCTGATCGGCGAACTGGACGAGGCGGGCTATTTCACCGGCGATCTGCTGGCGCTGGGCGACGAACTCGGCATCCCGCTGGCCGAGGCCGAACGCGCGCTCGAACTGATCCAGACGCTCGACCCGACGGGGGTCGGCGCGCGAAGCTTGAGCGAATGTCTCGCGCTGCAGGCCCGCGAGGCGGATCGCTACGATCCGTGCATGGCGCGGCTGATCGACAATCTCGATCTGGTCGCCGCGGGCGAATTCGCGCGGCTCAAACGGATGTGCGAGGTCGACGACGAGGATTTCGCCGACATGCTCGCCGAGCTCAGAAGCTACGATCCCAAACCCGGCTGCCGCTTCGGCGGCGAGGGCCAGTCCGCGGTGGTGCCCGATGTGCTGATCGCTTCGGATGGCGCGGATGGCTGGACCATCCGCATCAACGAGGCCAGCCTGCCGCGGCTGGTGGTCAATCGCGAATATTTCCTCGAATTGAAAACCGGCGCGCGCGACAAGCGCTCGCTGTCCTGGCTCAACGAGCAATTGTCCGAGGCCGACTGGCTGATCCGCGCGCTCGACCAGCGCCAGAAGACCATCCTCAAGACCGCCGCCGAGATCGTCCGTCGCCAGGAGGGCTTCTTCCGCAGCGGGGTGTCGGCGATGAAGACGCTGACCTTGCGCGAAGTGGCCGAGGCGATCGCGATGCACGAAAGCACGGTCAGCCGGGTGACCAGCAACAAATATCTCTCCTGCCCGCGCGGCACGTTCGAACTCAAATATTTCTTCTCCAGCGGGGTCGCCGCGGCCGATGGCGAAGGCGCCTCGTCCGAAGCGATCAAGGCGCGCATCCGCGCGCTGTGCGACGGAGAAGATCCCAAAGCGGTGCTCTCGGACCAGAAGCTGGTCGATCTGCTCAAGGCCGAGGGTTTCGATCTCGCCCGCCGCACGGTGGCCAAATATCGCGAGGCGATCGGCATCGGCTCGAGCGCGCAGCGCCGCCGTGCCAAGAAACTGGCGAACTACTAACCCGGCGCCCGCCTTGGGGTCGCCGATTCGCGCAGTCCGGATCGCCATCGAACCGCCCCAATCGCCGCTTACGAAACCCCTAACCGGCGGTGAACCGGCGAGAAAAATCGACCCGCTTTACCCATCGTTAACCTTTTCCGTTCAGTGCTTGTGTGGTTAATAGGGCGCAACACCTTACCGACCGGTTGCGGAAAAATCTTTGGGGCCAAGCGAGGGGAGCACCCATGCGAGTATTGCTGATCGAAGACGAACCGACGACCGCCAAGGCGATCGAGCTGATGCTCACCACCGAGGGGTTCAACGTCTATTCGACCGATCTGGGCGAGGAAGGCCTCGATCTGGGCAAGCTGTATGATTACGACATCATCCTGCTCGATCTCAACCTGCCCGACATGCACGGTTACGACGTGCTCAAGAAACTGCGCGTCGCCAAGGTCCAGACCCCGGTGCTGATCCTGTCGGGCGTCGCCGAGATGGATTCCAAGATCCGCAGTTTCGGCTTCGGCGCCGACGATTACGTGACCAAGCCCTTCCACCGCGAAGAACTGGTCGCCCGCATTCACGCCGTGGTGCGCCGCTCGAAAGGCCACAGCCAGTCGGTCATCCGCACCGGCAAGCTGGCGGTGAACCTGGATGCCAAGACCGTCGAGGTCGATGGCGCGCGGGTGCATCTGACCGGCAAGGAATATGCGATGCTCGAGCTGCTGAGCTTGCGCAAGGGCACCACGCTGACCAAGGAAATGTTCCTCAACCACCTCTATGGCGGGATGGACGAACCCGAATTGAAGATCATCGACATGTTCATCTGCAAGCTGCGCAAGAAGCTGAGCCATGCCTGTGCCGGCGACAACTACATCGAGACCGTCTGGGGCCGCGGCTACGTGCTGCGCGACCCCGACGAAGAGG
>JAHJPT010000170.1 GCA_018819685.1 Alphaproteobacteria bacterium | reverse complement strand
GGTGAGATTGTAGATGTCGGTGCCGAACACCTCGACCTCGCCCAGCGTGGGCCAGAGGATTCCGCACATGATCGAGATCAGCGTCGTCTTGCCCGAGCCGCTCTCGCCGACCAGATACGTCAGCTCGCCCGCCTGCACCTCGAGATCGATCCCGTGGAGCACGGTGATGCTCTGCTGCCCCGCCTTGAAATCGCGGGTCACGCCGCGCGTGCTGATCGCCGCGCCGGTGGCTACGCCGGTTGGGGGGGCGCCGGTTGGGGGGACGCCGCTCACCGGAACACCGAGGCGGGTTCGGTCTTGAGGACGTTGCGCAAGGCCAGCCAGCCGGTCAGCGCGAGGATCAGCGCGACCGCGGCGAGGCTGACCAGCGGCACCTGCCAGGGGATGTAGAACCCCTTGAAAGTGGGATTGCCCGAGAAGCCCCAGATGAAGCCCACGGTCCCCAGCACGCCCAGCCCGTAGCCGACCAGCCCGACGAGTGCCGCCTGGCTCGCGACCATGCCGCGGATCTTTGCATTGGTGACTCCGATCGCCTTCAGGGCGCCGAACTGCTTGATGTTGTCGCGGATGAACAGGCTGAAGGTCAGCCCGACGATCGCCACCCCGACGATGAAGCCGAGCATCACGGTGATCCCGAAATTGAGCGGGATGCCGGTGTTCTGGATGATGAAATCGACCCCGTCCTGCGCGAACTGGTCGCGGGTGCGGGCGCGGAGACCCGTCAGCTCCGTGATCCTCTCGGTCAATTCGGCGGGTGCGACATCGTCGGATGCGCCGACCAGTACGAAGCTCATCCGGTTGCGAGTGCCCGGGACGTAGTTCAGCGCGCGGCTGTATTTGGTGTAGAGCGTGACCTGGCTGGTGAAGCTGGGGATGGCATCGGCGATCCCGCGGATGACCGCGCGCTGATCGTTCAATTCGAGCCGCTGCCCGATCGGGCTCTGGCCGGCTTCGAACATCCGCGTCGTGCCGACATCGTCGATGATGACACTGTCCGGGCTCGACAGCACATCGGCGCTGCCTCGCGCCATCCGCTTGGGCAGGCCGATCAGCGTCGCATCGTCGACCCCGATCACGCTCACGCCTTCCAGATCGCCGTCGCCGCTGCGCACCGAGGCATTGGCGCGCAGATGCGGAACCGCCCATTCGACGCCCGGCACGCTGCGCACCTTGTCGAGCGCGGTCGAGGGCATGGGGAAATTGACGTCGGTCGTGCGGCTGACCTCGTCCATCACCCAGATGTCGGCGGCGGGAACGTTGTAGACCCCGCTGGCGCCGCGCTCGACCAGATTGACGAAGATGGTCAGCTGCTGGGTGATCAGCAGCGTCGAGAACGCGATTCCGAACACCAGCCCGTAGAATTTCTGCTTGTCGCCGGTCAGCATGCGGATCGCGATCCAGAGCATCGACCGATTTCCCCCGACGAGGCAAGGGCTTGCCGGATCGACCGGCGCCCGCCATTACTGAACGACAGCGTTTAATTGAACGGAGCCGTTCACTTTGTCAAGCAGCAAGGATATCAAGCAGGGGCGACCAGCCGATCTCGCCAAGCGGCAGGCGATTCTGCAAACCGCCGGGCGCAGCTTTTTCGATGTCGGTTTCGCGGCCACCTCGATCGAGCAGGTCGCCGCCGAAGCCGGCGTGTCCAAGGTGACCGTCTACAATCATTTCGGCGACAAGCGCGGACTCTTCACCGCCGCAGTCGAGTCCGAATGCGAGCGGTTGCGCGACCACTTCTCCATCGCGCCTGCCGAGGGCGCGGACCTGCGCGCCCGCCTGACCGCGATCGGCGAGGCGATGTCCGCCTTCCTCTCGCGCCCCGAGATGGTCCAGTTCGAGCGCCGCATCGCCGCCGAGACCGAACAGGAACCGGCGATCGGCGAAGCTTTCCTCGCCGCCGGACCCCACCGGATGAAGGCGGATTTCGCGGCGCTGCTCACGGCGATGAACGCCGCGGGGGAAGTCGAGATCGACGATGCCGATCTGGCGGCCGAACAGTTCGCGGCGATGTGCAAGGGCATGGGCGATCTCGACCGCCGCTTCGGCATGCCCAGGGACGAGGCGCGCGACCGCCAGCGGATCGACGGCGCGGTCGAAGTGTTCTGCCGCGCCTATGCAACCGGCTGAGCGGGCTGAAATATTAGCTCCATTGCGGAGGCAAATCGCGCATGGCCGCGCACTTGCAACCAGAGGATGTACGCCGCTCGAGACTCACTAAATCGCCCATTCTCCACAATCGCTGCGTTTGCGCTCCGCAATCGTCTCGGGGCATGCCCCCTTGGGGGCGCTGGTCGGGGGGCATGTGGCATTCACCAGTGACAGCTTTGGCGAGCGTCTGTTCGAAAGCGTTGGGCGATCGGGCCTTCCACCGCCTCGCCGAGCAGTTTGATGGCATTCTTGAGATTGGAGAGCACCGCCGGCGCGGGCGCGGCGGCGGCGATCAGCAGCCTGGCCTGCGCCACATTGGGCACCACCGCCCCGGCCGGGTTCTCGGGCGGCAGGAAGGGCTGCGCCACGCGTTCCAGCGCCCGGCGGGTTGCGTCGATCCGCGCGGCACCGCCGCCACCGGCAGCGAGCCCTTCGCGCGCGGCGTACCATTCGTGCCGAGCTGGCTGCGCAGAAGGATCGGGCGTTCCAGCCGCGATACGCGGAATGCAAGCATCGGGGCAGTCGAGCGCCGCGAGCATGATCGGGCCCAGCGTATAGACCGCGCGTTCGGCTTGCTCGTAGCGCTCTTCCGGGGTTTCGAAGGGATCGTCGAGATTGCGCATCAGATCGAGGAAGACCCGCAGGTAATCGGCGAATTCCACCGGCGATCCCGCCTGATCGAGAGCGAATTGCGCCGCTTCGAGCCGCAGATCCGGCTTGCCCGGATCGGCGATGCGATCGTCCGTCTGCAGCGCCAGCAGGGTCAGCCGCTCGTCCAGCGTCATCGTCTGGAACAGCGGATCGTCGGCGATCTCGAGATGATCGAGCATGGCGTCGACTGCGGCCAGATCCTGAATCGTGGCGAGGCTGTGCCGGGAGAGAATTTCTTCTACCTGCGGGTCCTCGGGGTCGATTTGCCCCAACGCGGCGCGGCGCAGGATCTGCAGTTCGCGCGGGTTCATCGTCATCAGCTTGACCGGGGCGACCGGCAGTTCGACCCCGCCGAGCAGCATCAGCCGGTTGGCGTGCAGACCGGACTGGACCGCGGCGACCAGTGTGCTCTCGTCGGGAAAGCCGTAGGTCCGGTAGCTCGCAGAGATCGCATAGTCCAGCCAGTGCAATCCGCCGTCGATCAGACCCAGCACCAGCCGTCCGGTCTCGGACAGGGCGAAGGCGCTGGTGAGCGGCGTATCGGCGAGCTGGACGGTCATGGCGCGGCTCGCTTAGCTGGAGGGGCCCGAGGGGAAGGAGCTCAGCACCTTGCCCGCAGCCTCGCCGACCGCGGCGAAACCCTCGATCGCGGTGGTGACCATGGCTTTCGCGGTGTCGAGCGCGGGCTGGTATTGCTTCGCATTTCCGGTCGCGAGGATCTGCGCCAGCGCGACCCCGGCGGCGGTGCTCGCCACGGTGGTGACAATGCGCAGCGCGTCGGTGGCGTCCTGCACCGCGATCGCGGTCGATTGCGCCACCGATTGATAGGCCTTGCCCTGGCCGCTGGCTTGGATCGGGCCCTTGGTGAGCGTGGCGCGCTGCGTCTGGGTGATGACGTCGGTGATGAGCGGGTTGACCTGGGTCATGGCTGGGCTTTCCTACATCTGCTCTAGGCGGGACTGGGAGAAGGGGGCGGGCTTGGAGGCGAAGGCGGACTGGGCCGCGGCGTGTTGCCCCCCTGCAGCGACTTGATCGCATCGGCGATATGGTCGGCGAGCGCCTTGAGTGTCGCGGTCGCCGCGGCGGCGTCGCTCGCCCGTGCGATCCCGGTGAGCTCGTCGATCGCCATGGTGGCGCGGGCATCGACACTGGCGATGCTTTCGTCGTGGGGAAGCGGCTCGACGCCGTGGTCGGGCGGGGGGAATGGGCGGCCGGAGATGGATGATCGGAAACGGAGTTTGCAACATCTTGGCGCAAGCCGTAGTGACTGCCGCCGATCCCACCGTACTCGACGATTGCTGTCGACTGACCGCATTGTACATGGTCATGCCGATCGTCTCGGCCATCGCGACATCGAGCATCGCGGAGGATTGCGAGGGAGCCTGGCCAACATTGAGCGTGACCACGTTCGCAACGGATTCGACGATTTGATCGTTCACATATTGATTGGGCATTTCTTACGCTCCGTTTTTCAGAACCATTGCGAGCACCTTGAAGGTCGCGGCTTCTGCCATCAGCTGGCCGCGATGCTGGGCGGCGACGGCGTTTTCCATGGCGTGACCGATGCTGTTGGTCATCGCCAGATAGGTCATCGCCATCGCCGCCGACGGCGCTTCGCCGATGGTCAGCGCGGCGACCGGTGCGATTCCGCTGAGCGCAGCCATCGGCGATTCTCAACCGCGCGCGCGGAATTGCTCCGCTAGAGCAGTCCGCGCCGGGCGATCTCGACGGTCGCGGTGCGGTGGAGGCGATATTGAGCGCATAAAGAGTCGACACGCCTTGTGCGGTCGAAGCCTGAAAGGTGAGGAAACCTTGGTTCTGCTGGTTGGTCGCGTTGTGCGCGGTGTTGGCCAGCGCCTGGCTGGTGGCGATGAACATGTTGCCGGTGGCCATCGACGGGTAATCCCCGAGCACCAGCGTGTTGACCTCGGTGATTGAATCGGTGACCTGGCTGTTCACGTGGCTGGGAAATGCCATTGTCTGCTTCCTTTGCTGTGCGGCGCACGTCGGGGCGGGGCCGCGGGTTCACACTGGGTTTCGTCTCCATCGCTGGGGCGGGATTGCGCCCGGGATCACTTCTTGCCGGTCTGGATCGCGTAGAGCAGCGCCACCCCGGCGGTAGTCGCGGCCTGCGCCGCCACATTCATCTGCTGCTGCGCGACGGTCGCATTGTGTGCGGCATTCGCCAGAGCCTGCGAGGTCGCCTGGTAGAGATTGCCCATCGCGATTGCCGGCGCGTCGCCCAGAACCTTGACGTTCGCCTGGGTGACCGAGTCGGTAATCTGGTCGTTCACATGAGTTGGAAAAGCCATTTCATCCCCTTTCTGAAGCTGGGTCGCATCGCCCGTCTGCCAAGCGAGTCGAGCTGGAAGGAGAATGCGCCCCGGCTCGCGGCAATACTTGGACGAAAGCGGCGCTGCGATCGCGGGCCAATGCGGCGGAAATCCGTCTCGTCTAGCGTCTAATGCGGCGCAAGAAGCGAATTCAGGCCGACAATCAGGCCTCCCACCGCAGTTCGGACGAATATCGACCCGAGTCGGACAAAAGCGGCCGAGGCGCAGCCTGCTTGCCGAGTCGGCGGCGCTGGCGAAACTGACGCGGGGTCTCGCCCATCGCGCTGCGAAAACTGCGTTCGAAATAGCTCAGGTCCCCGAAGCCGACCTCGAAGGCGAGTTGCGTGATCGAGAGCGCCGGCTGGCTCGCCAACCGCTCGCAAGCGGCGAGAATGCGGATCTGGCGCAGCAGCTTCTTGAACGAAACTCCGATGGCGGAGCGGAACAGCTCGCTCATCCGCAGGGGCGCGACCCCGCCGATCGCCGCAAGCTCGGCGAGGTCGATCGTCTCCTCGAAGCGCTTGCCCATATGCCTGAGCGCTTTCGCCAAGGTATCATCGAGCTCGGCGAAATCCTCGTCGGGATCGATGGCACGCAGGGCCCATCGATCGAGGAGCGTGGTCCTGGGCGGCGTCCAGATCGAGATCGTGCCCGGCGGCTCGCTCTGTCCCTTGGCAAGCAGGGGAGCGTGGCGGCGAATAGCAGCGGCGTCGATCGGCGCCGCGCCGGTCATCGTCGCCAGGCGTGCCAGCAGGCGCTCGAACTCGGCGCAATTCTCCGGCCAGTCGTAGGCGAGGCAGGCGCTCAGAAGGTCTTGTGTGATCTTTTCGTCCGCGTCGTAGCCCAGCCGGGCGATCGTATCGCGCATCAGTGCGGCGATGTCGCCGGTGCGTTCGCGGATGGGCGGCAGCCTTGCTTCGAGGACCGAAAGCTCGATGGCCAGCTCGCGCGAAAACCGGCCGTCGGCCACGAGCGGGGCCAAATCCAGCGTGGTCGATGCGATGATCCGCGGAGCCCGCTGACTTGCGGTGTGCGGCCAGAGCGCCAGCCGCGATGGCAGATGGCGCGGCAGTGCCGATTGCAGCGGCGACGAAAGCCGGTCGATCGCCGACAGGTAGAGCGTTCCCCCCTTGGACCTGTCCAGCCAGTCCGCAGGCGCGGCGTCCGGATCGCTGCAGTCCACCGCAACGAAGGGCTTTTCAGGTCGCGGTCCGCTGCAATGGATTGCCGCCGCCGCCGCAAGTTTCTCGGTCCCGAATTCGCCGTGCAGCAGGACCGGGAGCGGACTGGCGGACGCGATCTCGACGAAACGGTCGAGATCGCGCATCGCGCCGCTCAGCCCGATCAGCCTTAGAGGCTGACCCAACCGCCCCAGCGACCATTTCTCGAGCCGGTCGCGCATGACCAGCCGACCGCATTGGCGCGCGAATTGCGGAAGCAGGTCGGGATACGGGCCGGTGGTCGCACGCGCTCCCGTCGTGCGCGCGCGCATCCGGCCAAGCTTTCGTCCGGCGTAGGAGATTTCGTGATCGAGCTCCGAGTTGCTCGTGACCGTGGCTGCGGTCGCGGACGCTTCGGAGGGCGCTTGCCAGCGTGAGACAGGTTCGCGCGCCTGCCGCTCGACCGTCAGCGATCCGATTTCATTCAGGTGCATATCGAGCGACTGCAGTCGGGCGTGCGAAACCAGAGCGCAGGCCAAAGCCTCGAGCGTGCCCGGCAGATCGCGGTGATGCGAGCGTCCAGGCCTTCTACATTATCGAGCGCTTCTATCTCCAGCGCCTGCTGGTGAGCTATCGTGTTCGCTCCCGGCACCAGCTCACCGACGATCAGGTGGCAAATGCCAGCGGCGCGCTCACCGCAACGCTCAACCGGCAGCAATGGCTGACCGACTGGCTGGCGCATGCGATGATCGATCTCGAGCAGGTCGTGATGAACCCGGATGTGCAGCCCCATGTCCGCTTCTTCCTCAAAGGCGGGCGGGCGCTGGCCTATCTGTTCGGCCGACCTCAGGATGGCGCGAACGACTGGGACAGCCAGGTGCTGATCGATCCCGACCTGCCCGCCGACGAATGGTACGCGGTCTATCGCAAAGTCTCGAACCGGCTGCTTGTCGCGCTGATGCGCAAGAAGGCCGAATTCTACTCGCTGCTCAACGCCAATGCGGCGCAGCTCATCCATCTGCCGCTGCCGATCGGCATCGCGGCCGATCCCTTCGCCGATGCCGCCCCCGATCCCGGATCACTGCCCGAGACGCCTTCAACCCAGCGCGATCTGGAAGACGAGGAGGCGCCGTTCAGCCGGAGCTGCAAGGCCGAGCTGATCGATGTGGGAATGCCGCGCCGCGACACTATCGAATGCCGCGAGCAATGGGTCCAGCTGGCGCAGGATATCATCCGCCCGACCGACGGCATGCCGATCCCCGGCTTTGCCTATTACATCGACGAATATCTCACCATGGTGCGCGAGTTCTTCGCCGGCGAACCGCGCGCGCAGGCCAAGGCGCACAAGCGGATCGAGCGACTCGCCGAACTCATGGCGAGAGACGGCGCCGCGATCGCGATTCTCCATGCCTACGAGCGCATCCCCAACGGCATTCTGCAGATCGCCGCCCAGCCAGTTGCCGCCTTCGCCGCAAGCCAGCTTGCCCCGGCGCGACAGCCGCTGCACTACGTACTGATCGAGCTGCTCGATCAGTTTGCGACCGCCTACGAGATGGAGCTCGAGCCGCTGCTCGCCGCCCAATTTGCCGAATATCTCGTCGAATGGATGCCCCAGGCCGAAGCGCTTTCCCAACACAACGCCCTCGCCCGTTTCAGGCTGTCGGTCGATGCCACGCCGATGGCCGATGCGATCGGCTTCGGTCAGTGGCTGTCGGACCGGCTGCAGGCGCATGTCGCGGGCCGGGCGGCGCTGATCGCAACCCAGCGCGAGGCGATCGACGCGCTGATCCGTGCGCTCTACGCGGACTCGATCTTCGACCAGCAGAGCGAACTCGAACTGCAGATGGCGATCGGTGGAAGCCTCGCCGCGGCGCTGCATGCCCAATACGAGCACGCCCGCGGGGCCAAGCTCGAGCCGGTCGGCAAGGTGACGATCGGGCTCTATTACACCGATCGCGCGACCGACCCGGCCACGGCGATCGAACTGGTCAAGCCGCTGCTCGCTCCTTTCGTCGACCCGCAGCCCGGCGCGCTGTTCCAGATGGACGACAGCCATCCCGGCAGACTGCTGCTGTTCGCCGCCAATGTGGAAATCATCGAACCCTTCGGACCCTACGAGCCGCTGGTGATCGAAATCGTCGCGAAGCGGGTTCGAGTCCGCCCGCTGATCAGCTTCATCTGGGGCTTTCCGGTGCTCAGCCTGCGCGATCTGATCCTCGAGTATCAGACCAGGGCGGCGCATGTGGTCGAGTTCGCGATGCGCGGGATGTTGCGCCGGACCGCGCGTTCGCTCACCGACATGCTGATGAAGGTGCGGCAATAGGCGGGCGCAGTCCTGCCTGCGCTTGCAGCGGCGCAATAAGCCGCTAACCCCCGTCACTGCACTATCGGCGAACGGGGATTGCAGTGAGCGACGAGTGGGTCATCGGCATTATCGGCGGTTCGGGTCTCTACGCCATCGAGGCGCTGGAGGACGAGCAGTGGATCGCGGTCCAGTCGACCTGGGGCGAACCCTCGGACGAGATCCTCTGCGGGCGGATCGGCCATGTCCAGGTCCGCTTCATGCCGCGCCATGGCCGCGGGCACCGCGTGCTTCCCGGCCGGCTCAACGCGCGCGCGAATATCGACGCGCTCAAACGCGCAGGCTGCACCGATATCCTCGCGATCTCCGCGGTCGGCTCGCTCAGCGAGGATCTGCCGCCGGGCAGCTTCGTCCTGGTCGACCAGTTCATCGACAACACCAAAGGCCGCCCCTCGACCTTCTTCGACAACGGCTTCGTCGCGCATGTCGCGATGGGCGATCCGGTGTGCGAGCGGCTGACGGAGCTCACCGCCGCAGCGGTCGCGCAGGCCGGCGGCGAGCCGCACCGCGGCGCCACCTATCTGGCGATGGAGGGCCCGCAATTCTCGACCCGCGCGGAGAGCAAGCTCTACCGCCAGTGGGGCGCGCAGGTGATCGGGATGACCGGCATGCCCGAAGCCAAGCTCGCGCGCGAAGCCGAGCTGCCCTACGCGCTATTGGCTATGGTAACGGATTGGGACAGCTGGCGCGACGGCGAGGCGGCGGTCGACGTCGGTGCGATCCTCGCGCAGATGGCAGCAAACGGCGATCTCGCGCGCCGGGCGGTCGAGGAACTGATCCGTTCACTCCCGCCGCGGCGCGAGTCCTCGCCGACCGACCGCGCGCTCGATTTCGCGGTCATCACCGCGCCCGAGCAGCGCGACCGCGGGCTGATGACCAAACTCGATGCCGTCGCCGGGCGGTTGTTCGCGCAGGACCGGGGCTGATTTGCAGGATCTGCTGGTCATAGGCGGCGGCATCAACGGGG
>JAHJPT010000169.1 GCA_018819685.1 Alphaproteobacteria bacterium | reverse complement strand
TGTCCGAATTCGGTCCGATCGCCGCAACGATCAGCGCAACCACCGTGGCTGCGAGCGCGGCGGTGCCCGCAGCGATCGTGATGGGCACCATGAAGCGCTTCCAGTGCAGCCAGGCCGCCGCAGCTGTGATCAGGCCGGCCAGAGCGATGAGCAGAGCGCCCACCGTCTCCTGCGTAGGCCCGGGGTTGGTGCCGACGATCTCCAGCGACAGGCCCACCAGGGCGAAGAACACACCGCCGACGAAAGCGAGCAGCAGAATGATGGAGGGCAGCGCCATGCGCTTCTTGCGGGTGAAGAACTCGGCGAGCAACCATGCGGTGCCAGCCACCAGTGCGCCGGCGACGGGAGAAGGAGCGTTGCTGCTTTCGTAGATCGCGCCGCCGATCGCTGCCATGGCGACGAGCAGGATGACCACGCCGATCGAGACGAAGACATCGTTGAACCCGGTGATCAGGCGGAAATGCTCGGCATCGGCCGGTACGGAGTCGTTCTGCGCGGCGACATGGGCGCGCAGTGCATCGGCGGCCTCGGCGCTGATCGCGCCCGCCGCAACTGCGGAATTGAGATCCTGCTGGCTGTACACGGCCTATTCTCCCCATCCTGAAGACAGGGAGAATAGGCTCGGTGTATTACGGCGTCAATACGCCGCATAAGCGGATGCCAGGATCAGCTGCGCGCGGAGGACGGGCCGGTGCCGGTGACCTTCTGCATCGCGGTCAGGATATTGCCCGACTGTTCGGACCCCGACTGCGGCGCCTTGAGATTGGAGAAGTCGGAGATCGCCTTCCAGTTCTCGGCGAAACCTTCGACCGTGCGCTGGTCCTCGGGGAGCCAGACCGCGTCGTTCATCACCACCCAGGAAGAGTGGAACCCGCCCGCACCCGCGCCGACGATGGCGTTGCTGGGCGCATCTTCGCTGACGAGGAACAGCGCTGCGGGGACGACATTGACCGGGTCGAACAGCTTGAAGGCTTCTTCGGGGAACAGGTCCTCGGTCATCCGCGTGCCCGCGACGGGGCTCAGCGTGTTGACTTTGATGTTGTACTTCGCGCCCTCGAGCTGGAGCGTCTTGGTCAGGCCCGCGAGGCCCAGCTTGGCCGCGCCGTAATTGGCCTGGCCGAAATTGCCGAACAGCCCGGTCGAGCTCGCGGTCATCAGCACGCGGCCATAGGCCTGGTCGCGGAAGGTTTCCCAGCAGGCCTTGGTGGCATAGGCCGAACCGTTGAGGTGGACGTCGACGACGAAGGCGAAGTCTTCGGCGGTCATCTTGGCGAAAGTCTTGTCGCGCAGCACGCCGGCATTGTTGATCAGCACATGGACGCCGCCCCATTTCTGCTTGGCGTCGGCGACCATCTTTTCCATCTGCTCGGGCTCGGTGACCGAGGCGCCATTGGCCATCGCGGTACCGCCGGCCTTCTCGATTTCCTCGACGACCTTGGCGGCCATGTCCGAAGTGCCGGTCCCGTCGCGCGATCCGCCCAGATCATTGACCACGACCTTGGCGCCGCGGCGACCCAGTTCGAGCGCGTATTCGCGGCCCAGACCGCCGCCTGCGCCGGTTACGATGGCTACCTTGTCCTTGAAATCGATGGTCATGCTGGTTCTCCGATAGGGTTTACGTGAACGTCAATCCGAGCGGCGGACTGACATGTTCGCCATGCGCTTGCAACCGTCAGTTCGGCGCGCCGCCGCGCCGTAGGGTCCGAACGTGGCTCAGGTGGGCCTCAGGTCCTCGAGCGCCGGGATCAGTGCGGCCAGCGAATCGATCTCGACATCCGCCCCGAGCTCGCCTGGTGGCTTGTCGCAATAGCCATAGCGCGCGCCGATCACCGGTACCTGTGCGGCGCGCGCCGCCATGACGTCATAGGTGCTGTCGCCGACGAAGGCAAAGCTGCCGCCGCCGCAACGCGCCCGCGCCTCGATCAGCGAATCCGGCTCCGGCTTCGCGCGGCCCTTGCCCATGGTGTCGCCCCCGATGATCGTCTCGAAACGATCCGCGAGCTCCAGCGTGGTGAGGATCCGGCGGGCAAAATCCTCGAACTTGTTGGTCACGACCGCCATCCTCGCCCCGCGCCCGGCGAGCGCGTCGAGGCAGTCCTCGGCGCCAGGATAGGGCCGCGAATGCACCGCATTGTTGGCGGCGTAATAGTTCAGCATCTGCTTGTAGAGCGCGTGGAAATCGTCGGCGGGCATGCCGCCCTGGCGCTCGACCGCGCGCGCCAGCATGACTTTTGCGCCACCGCCGATCAGGTCCTTGCTGCTGTCCACCGGGATGGTTTCGAACCCGCCCAGCTCCAGCGCATGGTTCACCGCCGCGCCCAGATCCCGAAAGGTGTCGAGCAGGGTGCCGTCGAGATCGAATGCCACAATGTCGAAGGGGAATTTGGCCATGTCGAGGCGGTGGCGGATGCGACTTCAAACCGCAAGCGAATGGTGGCAAGGGCTGATCATGATCCAGAAACGCGAATTCGCCGCCGTCATTCTCGCCGCGGGCAAGGGAACGAGGATGAAGAGCGACCTGCACAAGGTGCTCCACCCGATCGCCGGTCGACCGATGCTCCATCACCTGATGGCCGGGGTCGATCTCCTCGAGCCCGCCCGTAAGGTGGTGGTGGTCGGTGCCGGTCGCGAACAGATCGAGGCCGCACTTGGCGATACGGCGCGCACCTGCCTGCAGGATCCGCAGCTGGGTACCGCCCACGCTGTTCAGCAGGCCGAGAGCGAACTCGATGGCTTCGAAGGCGATGTGCTGGTGCTCTATGGCGATGTGTCCTTCGTGCGCGCGGAGACCATGCGCGCGATGCTCGACCGGCTCCACGCCGAGGATGCGCCGCGGGTGGTGGTGCTAGGCTTTGAGCCCAAGGATCCGCTCGCATACGGTCGGGTGATCGCCGACGGTACGGGCCGGATCGACAAGATGGTCGAGTTCAAGGACGCCAGCGCCGAAGAGCGCGCCTGTCGGCTTTGCAATTCGGGGCTGATGGCGGGGCGCGCGTCCGATCTCTTCGCGCTGCTGCGCCGGGTCGGCAACGACAACGCCCAAGGCGAATATTACCTGCCCGACGTGGTCAATATCGCGATTGGCGATGGCGATGCCTGCGCGGTGGTCACCACCGATGCGCCGGGCGAAGTCGCCGGGATCAACAGCCGCGCCGAACTCGCTGCCGCAGAGGCGCAATGGCAGGCTTTCCGCCGCGAGGAAGCGATGGCCGAGGGCGCCACGCTCAAGGCCCCCGAGACGGTGTTCTTCAGCTACGACACACAATTGGGCCGCGATGTCGTGATCGAACCCAGTGTCGTGTTCGGCCCCGGCGTAACCGTGGCGGATCGCGCACGCATCAAAGCCTTCAGCCATCTGGAAGGCGCCAGCGTCGGCGAGGGCGCACAGGTCGGCCCCTTCGCTCGCCTGCGCCCGGGGGCGGTAATGGAAAGGAACAGCTTTGTCGGCAATTTCGTGGAGATGAAGGCGGCGGTGCTCGGCGAGGGCGCGAAGGCCAGCCATCTGACTTATCTGGGGGATGCCGAGGTCGGGGCAGGCGCCAATATCGGCGCGGGTACTATCACCTGCAATTACGACGGCTATCTCAAATACCGGACCGTCATCAAGGAAGGGGCCTTTATCGGCTCCAACAGTTCGCTGATCGCCCCGGTGACGATCGGTCGCGACGCGATCGTGGGCGCGGGAAGCGCGGTCAGCGGCGATGTCGCAGATGGCGATCTGCGGATGGTGCGCGGAGAGCAGATCGTGAAGCCGGGCTGGGCCGACCGCTTCCACGATGCGATGAAAAAGAAGAAGGCGGCTGCAAAACGCGAGAGGTAAGCTGCGCGCCCGACCGCCGGGGGCAACGAGGCTTGCTGTTTCGGTGCCGGAAACGAAAAGGGCGACCCGCCGGGGTCGCCCTTTGTCGTTCTAAGCGATCGTTTCCCAACGATCATAGGCCAGATCAGCCCTCGACATGCTCCGCCAGCACGGTGAGGCCGTTTTCGCCCACTTCCGCAAAGCCGCCCCGGACCTCGATGATCTCGGCCGCGGCTCCTTCGGTGCGGTAAATCTGGACCGCACCGTCACGGATCGTCGACATGAAGGGCGCATGCCCCTCGAGAACGCCGAATTCGCCGTCCGTGCCGGGGACGACGACCATGTGGACGTCCTCGCTGCGGACCTGCTTTACCGGGGTGACGAGTTCGAAATGCAAGGGCATGCTAGGGTCTCCGCCCTCCCGCGAGCGGGAGGGAAATGCGTCAGGATTCGTCGGCCATCTTCTTGGCCTTCTCGACCGCCTGATCGATGCCGCCGACCATGTAGAAGGCGCTCTCGGGCAGGTGGTCGTATTCGCCGTCGACCACCGCCTTGAAGCTCTTCACCGTGTCTTCGAGCTGGACGAACACGCCCGGGATGCTGGTGAAGACCTCGGCCACGTGGAACGGCTGGCTGAGGAACTTCTGGATCTTGCGCGCGCGGCTAACGGTGAGCTTATCCTCTTCGGACAGCTCGTCCATGCCGAGAATGGCAATGATGTCCTGCAGGCTCTTGTACTTCTGCAGCGTTTCCTGAACGCGGCGAGCGGTTTCATAATGCTCCTGCCCGACGATCGCGGCGGTCAGCACGCGACTGGTCGAATCGAGCGGATCGACCGCCGGATAGATGCCGAGTTCCGAAATCGCGCGGTTTAGCGTCGTGGTCGCGTCCAAGTGGGCGAACGAGGTGGCCGGAGCAGGGTCGGTCAAGTCATCCGCGGGAACGTAAATGGCCTGCACCGAGGTGATCGAGCCCTTGTTGGTCGAGGTGATGCGTTCCT
>JAHJPT010000168.1 GCA_018819685.1 Alphaproteobacteria bacterium | reverse complement strand
CTCGTGAAACAGCTCAGCCCATCGAGTGTGGTGCGTTTTTCGTCCACCACGCTTTGAAGGCGGCTGGGTTAGCCTATCGATGTCGTTCTTGCGGAAGGCGACGTCTTCCAAGAAGGTTCGCTCTGGAGATCCTCTCATCCGACAAGTGATAACGAAGCGCCGTTCTGGCCATCGCCAATTTGCTAGGTCAGATTGCCAGTGTCGGCTTCGGCGCCAGATCCATGTCTCCACAATGACGTCGCACCGGAGATCGGCATCCTCGTCTGCCTGCGCCTCTTCCCGGTTCCGCCAAGCATCGTCTAAGCTGCCGTCGAAAGAATCCCATACCTGAGCAGCGTGGGCGACAATCAAACCATCCTTCAGTTTGTCCGCAATTAGTTCCTTAGTAGCTGCAAGATAGCGCGGCTCGAGCAAGCCGAGCGCCTCCTGGGGCGTATACCAAAGTTGGTTGTGATGCTTCTCCACGTTCTAAGACCCTTAATCGAAGAATGATGTTGTTTTTCATCATTGCCCCTGGCTCTTGGCAATAGGCTTTCGGGAATAGCTCCGGCGCCGCGAAAAGCCTATCTATGCCGGTGGTTGATAGCAAACGCATGTCGTCGCTAGTAAGGTAAGGCGCCAACGGGGTCGACGCGCACTCATACCAAAGCATATATGAAGGTCTGGGGGCCATATCGGGGGCCACGAAAACAGCACAATAAGAAAAAGCTATAAATATCAGCAATTAAATGCTTCGATGAGAGTGCTCTTCTGGCACCATTTTTTTGACCATGCATAAGTCGCCATGGAGAAATTGCTTCGAGGCCGGGTTTCCAGCTTGCGATGGTCCTCGGCGACGATCGTATGCGACAACGTGCGCCCAGCCGAGGATTGGCCCTTGCACCGCGATGCGATCCGTCGGTGCAGCGCATTCGGGTCTTTTTCAGTCCGCGTGGGCGGGCGCTCCGGGGGCGTGGCTATGGCCACCACCATCTCGTTGCCCCGCCGCCGTAAGTGCCGCGTAATCGCTGGCGTCCATATCAGGCATGGCTTTGACGAAGGCGGCGATGTTCCAGATCGTCGCATCGTCGTGGGTGGGGCCGAACGCGGGCATGCCGCTCATCTTGACGCCGTGCTTCACCAGCCAGTGGACCTCTTCGATGCTCCAGCGCTGCGCGGCATGAGCGAGCGCCGGCGGGAGCGGGCGCATCGTCTTGGCCCATTCGGCGCGAGAGGCGCCGATGCCTCCATGGCAATGCGCGCACATCGCCTTGTACTCACCGGCTCCTGCGGCGATCATCGCGGGCGTGATTGCACCCGGCGCGGTGAGATCGTCTGCCGCGCCTTGCACGTGGTTTCGCATGGTCGTGGTCAGCGCCCAACCCACGATCGGATTGTGGCGATCGGTCGCGGCGATGTTGTAACCGCCTGTCAGCACGATCAACAAACCGGTCGCCGCCAGCAGGAGCAGCATGCCGAGTGCGCCGATGAGGACGTTCCTCGCCGCCGGTGTCATTTCCCTGCTCCCTCGTAGCACTGGACATAGCCCTTGTAGCCCAACTCGTCCTCGGCTCCGGGCGGAACGATGATCATCGTCATCGACTGCAGTCCCGCATCGCCCTCTTCATCGCCCGGCTGCAAGGCGACCGTAAGGCCGGCATCGGAGAAAGTTGCGTCTCCCGTGCGAGGAAGGACGATCAGCTTTCCGTTCAGTTTGATCGTCGCGAGCCCGCCCGGCTCGTAGAGAAGCGAAGGAAAGGCGACCTCGGTCAGAAGCACCGCACAGCGGCCTTCCCGCCCGCCCAGGGCTTGGATGTCCGCGTTGGTCATGGTCTCCGGCTTGATGGCCGCGGTTGCGACGTTGGCGAGCGCGTTGCGCGCCAGCATGATGGGCGCGGGCGTGGGCGCCGGTTCGAGCTGCGCTTCGCGATCATTGCCCACCGCGGTGTTCTCGTTGCAACCGACAAGCGCGAGGGCGACACTGCCGAGCAGCGCGGCGGCGGGAAGTTTCGACAATCCGGTCATTGCTCGATCTCCTCCGGAAGCCGCCGCGCGACTCTGACGCCGTTCTCCTCGATGTCCTCGATCAGATACTTCATCTGCGCGATCTCGCGGCGCTGGGCGAGGATGATGTCGTGCGCCAGCTTGCGCACGCGCGGGTCGCGGATGTGGGCCCGTTCGCTGGTCATGATCGCGATCGAATGATGCGGGATCATGGCCTGCATATATTCGGTGTCGGTGACGGTGGTCTGGCTGCGCACCAGCCAAAGGGCGAGCGCGAAGACGACGACCGCCACGCCCAGGATGATGAAGTTCTTGGTGCGGTTCTTGTACATGCTCCACATGAAGCCGAGCATCACGACCATCATGGCGGCGCCCATCACGAAGGCCATCCAGAAGCGCGTCTCGCTCCAGAAGACATGATCGATGCTGTAGGTGTTGAAATACATCAGCACGAACATCACCACGGTGCCGGTGGCGATCATCGCCATGAAGCGGACATACATACTCATGCCGCTGTTATGGCCTTTTTGCTGTTTCTTGCCGTCCGCAGGCATGTGCAATTCTCCTGTTGCCACTGTCTTGCCAACGCAGTGAGATGGCGAAAGTTTCGCCCAGACGCCAGGTCGCGACAGTTCTTCGGGGACCGGGGCCCTGGATCAACGGATCGGAAGGCACCGCCGGAACGCACCGCCGGAATGCGCCGACGGAGCGCGTCTGCGGCGCTTGCGGCTGTTCCACCCCTTGCGTGCCGGGAGCATCCGGTATTTCGCAGAGCGACCGAGCGGTTTCTGCGACCGGACGTTCGAAACGGCGGGCAGGAGCTTGAGAAAACAGCATCGAGTTTAACTTATGCGACGGAAAAGGCGCATCTTTATCACTAAAGCTGGATTTCGGCAGGAGGGAAAGGAGGTTCGCGTGCAGGAGTTGTTTCCTCAAAGTCTGGTCGCTTGCATTCGCGACGGCAGACCGCCTTATCCCGATGAACTGGCCAGCCTCACCACCAAGCTATGGCGCGAGGCGATAGTGTACTGGGACATGGCCGCTCGAGATCCAGCCGACCTACTGGCGCTCGTCGCTCTTTGCGGGTGCGGCCAGGACCACGGGCGCTCTGCAGCGACCGCGGGGTTTTCGAGGGACCCAAAGAGAGTCGCCGGTTTGCAGCGAACGTGAGTTCTCGACAGCACCGGTGGCTAGCGCGGCTCCGATGGGCCGACTTCCATAGAGAGGGGAAGATAGACAGGGGATTGTCATGAAGCAGCGCTAGTGGATCGCAGTGGCCTCTCGCGATCGGTGCAATGACTTTTCCGATCTTGACCGGGGGCCAGACGACCGCGCCGCCCGCGCCGGAATTCCACCAAAACACCCTCGTCGAGCGCGGGGCGCTTGTCCTCCCTCCCGTCGCCGGGGAGCCGGCCAGAATCTACTTCGAAGTCACCGATCGGGGCGATGAGAATGCAGTGTGCATCCGCAAGGTCGCGATCGAACATCCGGATGTCGCGAAACCTTTCGAAACCCGGGGACCGGACATGAGAAGATTGGCAAACGTGCCGTCCACCAAGGGGAAACCGTCGAATTCGGGCCTGGGCGAGCGCCAGGTGGTGCTGTCGGATTACGACTCCGATGTGGTTCCAGGAGCCACCTTGGCGATGCGGCTGATCTTCTCGAACGGCGAGGCGGTGTCTACGCCCCTGGTTGTCGGGTCGGCGTTGAACGAAAATGGCGTCGATACGCCAGGCCAGGCAACCGGTTCCGCGGACTGGCGCAGGGGCTTGTGCCGTCTCTCGGGCGCAAGCACCAGGCCGACCGCCGCGACCCCGGAGAAAAGTATTGCGCTCCTGCCGCTGTAGGCGGTTAAGTGGCGAGCATGAGCGACACAGCCACCGGCGAGGACGAGGGGTCTCGCATCCATCTTCAAACCGACCGCCCCCTGCAAGAGCGGCTCTGGATGGCGAACCGCGTAGGCTGGGCCGTCATGCTGGTCCTCGTGGTCGTGGCCATTCTGGGGCTGACAGGAAGCGGAGGATGGCTTTCGCACCATCAGCTTCGCGCGGGCGACGCGACGATAGACCTTCCGCGGATCGGTCGCTGGGCGGCTGCCGATCATCTCAGCGTCGAATTCGCGCCGGAGCAGCGAGGGTCGTCCCGGGTGACCGTCCCACAAAGCTTTCTCGACCTGTTCGCGATAGAGGCTGTGAGCCCCCGGCCGTCCTCCGTCGTGGCGACGCCGGAGGGACATATCTACACGTTTGATCTGTCCGGCACCGGCGGCGGTCGCAGCGCACGGTTCTCGCTCCGCCCGCCCGGCCCTGCGTGGCCCACTTCCGTAACCGGTTTCGCAGTCGACGGTTCGCAGGCGCCCGCGGGTGCTGTCGTCGTCCTGCCCTAGGGGAGAAAGCCGAATGGACAGTGTAATCAGGGGCATCGTCATCTACGCCGTGATGCTGGTGATCGTCCGCATTTCGGGTCGTCGCACGATGGCGCAGGCGACCCCGTTCGATTTCGTGCTTCTCCTGATCGTCGCCGAGACGACCCAGCAGGCTCTGCTGGGGGATGACTTTTCGATTACGAATGCGGTGGTGCTGATCGTCACTCTGTTTCTGACCGATATCGGGCTGTCATATCTCAAGCGCTGGTCGCCTCGGGTATCGAGGCTTCTCGATGGTCGGCCGACCTTTCTCATTCAAGATGGCCAGATCGATCACCGCGCCCTCGAGAAGAGCCGGACGGACACCGCCGACGTGATGTTCGCGGCGCGGTCCCAGCACGGGTTGGAGCGGCTCGATCAGGTCAAGCACGCCATCCTCGAGAATGATTCCGGCATCTCGATCATTCCGCGACAAAAATCCGGCTGACCTCCCGCGCCGATCGCTGGTTCCGTTCGCGAAGCGTCAGTCGCGCAGTGCCGGGGCAAGCGTTTCCGCCTGTCCATCCGACGGCTGCGGGACCACGCCCAACACCTCTGCCAGCAGCGGATAGACCGCCACATTGTCGAAGATCGGCAGGGTCACGCCGGATCGGAACGCCGGGCCCGAAGCGATGAACAGCGCCTTCATCGCCGCGTCGAGATTGTCGTAGCCATGCGTGCCGCCATCGGGGCTGTAGCGCGGCTCGCTCGCCAGGATGAGCCAGCCGGTTTCGGCGAGGCAGAAGATGGCGGGCACGCGGGGATGCGTCCCGTAGGCGAAGCGCTCGGGGAGATCGCCCTTGCGCCAGCATTGCATATGCGGGTGCGGCCTGAGCAGCGCTGCCGCGACCTCTTCTTCCCGGCCCGGCAGGGGGTCGAGGCTGAGGAACGCGCCATCGCTGATGGTGCGGAATGCGGCAGGGTCGAGCAGCCGGTCGGCGCGGATCACCCGCTCGGCGCTGGTCGCGGCCATCCCGTGATCGGAGGTGATGACGAAATTGACCGGCTG
>JAHJPT010000167.1 GCA_018819685.1 Alphaproteobacteria bacterium | reverse complement strand
GTCAGCGCCGCGATCCCGCGCTTGCGGAACAGCGTGCCCAGCCAGCCGGGCAGATCGCCGCCGATCATGTCGCCATCGCTGCTGTAGGCGGCCCAGCGAGCGACCAGCTGCGCGAGCACCGCCGGGCGTCCCGAGAAGCCGCCCTGCAGCGCATCCTCGAGATTGAGCAGGCACAGATAGTTCTCGCGCCCCTTGCGCACCACCACCGGGGGAGATCCGTCGGGCCGCGCGGCGGGCCAGGCGCGGGTGCTCTCCTGGCGCAATTGCCGCTGGAGGTTCTTGGTGTAGGTCGAGACCCAGACGGTGCCGCCCGAGCGCTCGGCCCATAGCGAGGCGGGGGCGAGATAGCCCAGCGTCTTGCCGATCCCGGTCCCCGCCTGCGCGAGCAGGACATGCGGGCGCTTGTTCCTGTCGCGCGGGGCGAACACGCTGCCGGCCCCGCGCGAGAACTGGCGCTGCCCCTCGCGCCGCTCGGCGCCTTCGCCGGTCAGCCGCTCGAGCTGGCCCTCGACCTCGAGCTCGTCGAGCAGCACCTGCTGCGGCTGCGCGCGCTCGGGCGCTTCTTCCCATTCGGGCAGCCGTGCGAACAGCCATTTCTCCGCGCGTTCGGGCTGGCGGATGTGGGGGCTGAGCACCTGCGCCCAGGGCCATCGCAGCCGCGCGAGCGACTGGAGCGAGGACCAAGCCCCCTCGCGCTCGGTCCACTCGGCGGATTCGCACCGGGCGATCAGCGCCGCACCGGCGCGTTGCAACAACAGCGGGACCGCGTCGTCGCTCGCCGGTTCCTCGAGCCCCAGCGCATGCGCCAGACCCTTGGGCGTCGGCACGCAGAATTTCGCGGGGTGGACGAAGGCGAACAGTTCGAGCAGGTCGAGCCCCGAGAGATCGGGATAACCCAGCCGGCTCGCAACCAGCGGCGCGTTGAGCAGCAGCAGCGGCGTATCCGCCGCCGCCATCACCGCCTCGCCCTTCGAGCAGCCGCGCGTGGAACCGCCCGCGACCTGCGGCGCATCGCGCAGCCAGGTCCCGGCATGGCTGGCGTGAAGCGCGGGGAGGGGGAGGGTGGCGGTCACTGGGTACTCGTTAGAACGGAGGTGGAACGCCGATCAAGCGCACTGACACTTTCATGCGCGACCAATTGCACTGCCTCAGCGTCCGGGAAAGTGACAATTCGATCCTTCCGGGCAGAGTTGGCGCTTGCACCCTCGGGTCCATTTCGCGAGAGGCAGCACGCATGACCATGACCGAACTGATCACCGCCGCCCGCACCTCCAAGGCCTGGCCGTTCCAGGAGGCGCAGCGGCTGCTCAAGCGCTATCCCGACGGCGCCAAGCCCGACGGTTCGCCGGTGTTGTTCGAAACCGGTTACGGTCCCTCGGGTCTGCCGCATATCGGCACCTTTCAGGAAGTGCTGCGGACCACGCTGGTGCGCCGCGCTTTCGAGGCGCTGATCGGCGCGAAGCCGGAAGACGGCAAGACGCGGCTGGTGGCCTTTTCCGACGATATGGACGGGTTGCGCAAGGTGCCCGACAACGTCCCCAACCGCGAGCTTCTCGAAGCCAATCTGCACAAGCCGTTGAGCCGAATTCCGGACCCCTTCGGGGCGGACGAAGGCGGCGGCCATGCCAGCTTTGCCCACCACAACAACACGCGGCTGCGCGAATTCCTCGATCGCTTCGGCTTCGATTACGAGTTCATCGCCGCCAGCGACCGCTACAATGCCGGCGCATTCGACGATGCCCTGCGACAGGTGCTGCGTCGCAATCAGGCGATCCTCGACATCATGCTCCCGACATTGCGCGAGGAGCGGCGGCAGACCTATTCGCCGATCCTGCCGATCAGCCCGACCAGCGGCAAGGTGCTGCAGGTCCCGGTCGAGGTGGTGGACGCCGAGGCGGGCACGATCCGCTTCACCGACGAGGATGGCGGCACGGTCGAGCAATCCGCGCTCGGCGGGCAGGCCAAGCTGCAGTGGAAGGTCGACTGGGCGATGCGCTGGTATGCGCTCGGGGTCGATTACGAGATGTACGGCAAGGATCTGACCGACAGCGGGGTCCAGTCGGGCAAGATCGTCGAGGTGCTCGGCGGGCGCAAGCCCGAGGGGCTGATCTACGAGCTGTTCCTCGACGCCAATGGCGAGAAAATCTCCAAGTCCAAGGGCAACGGCCTGACGATCGAGGAGTGGCTGCGCTATGGCAGCGAAGACAGCCTGGGCTTCTACATCTTCCCCAACCCCAAGAGCGCCAAGCAATTGCACGTCGGAGTGATCCCGCGCGCGGTGGACGATTACTGGCAGTTCCGCGAACGGCTTGCGCAGCAGCCGCTCGACAAACAGCTGGGCAATCCGGTCTGGCATTTGCAACGCGCCAATGGCGGGTGGCGGGGTGCCGAAGCGCCGGGCGCCGGAGACACGCTGCCCGTCACCTACGGCCTGTTGCTCAATCTGGTCGGAGTGCTGGGCGCGCAGGCGGATAGCGAGCAGGTGTGGTCCTATCTGGGGAACTACATCGCAGACCCCGATCCGGCGAAGCATCCCGAACTCGATGCGCTGGTCGCGACGGCGCTCGCCTACAATCGCGACTTCATCGCCCCGACGCTGGAGAAGCGGGCACCCGCGCCCAACGAAGCTGCCGCGCTGGAGGCGCTCGACGCACAACTCGCGGGTCTCGATGCGACGAACTCCGCAGAGGACATCCAGACACTGGTCTACGAGATCGGCAAGGACGAACGCTACGGCTTCGACAATCTGCGCGACTGGTTCAAGGCGCTCTACGAAACGCTGCTCGGCTCCGCGCAGGGGCCGCGCATGGGCAGCTTCATCGCGCTCTACGGCATCGCCAACAGCCGCGCACTGATCGCCGAGGCGCTGGCGCGCAAGGCCTAGACCATCAGGTCCATTTGCGCGTCCGGTACCATTTGGTCAGGACGTATTTTTCGCCGCTGATGACCGGGGTGCCGGCGTGGAGCGTAGCTTCGTTGGGCGTGCCGTCGGGCAGCGCATTGTTCCAAACCAGCAGCACGCCGGGCTTGGGTTCGATCGAGGCGCCGATCTCGCTGAAATGGGTATGCCCGCCCTCGGCCACTTTGTTGAGAAAGGCCATCGCGGTCCAACTGCGCTGACCGCCGCGCTTGCGCTCGGCATTCCAGTATTTCTCGCTGGTGTAGAACCAGTCGTTGTGCGGCTTGAACTCCTGCCCGGGCAGATAGCGCTGGCCCTGAATCGTCTCGCCGCATTTGGGGTTGATCCCGAGCAGATCGTCGATCCGCCGCGAAATGCCTCTGACGAAGGGATCGCCCGGATTGAAATTGCCCGAATAGGAGGTGCGAAAGCCGCTGGCATAGGCTTCTTCATGCAGCGCGCTGGGCCGCGCGACGACATCGATCATCCGCACGAAACGCTGGCATTCCGCCGGCGAGAGGAAATTGCCGATGGCGAAAATCTCGGCCCTGTCGGTGGGGACTCGATAAATCTCGGGGTCGGCGGTCAACCGTTTGCGGACGGTCTCGCCCATGCGCTTGAGCGCATCGCGGTCGGGAATGATGTCTTGGGTGGCCATGGCCGGCTAATTAGCAAGTGGGGCCGAGGCTGCAAGAGAGCCGCGGCTTGCACCTTTGCGCAACCGGACTAGACCCGGCGTGCATCCGATAAGGACCGACAGCATGAACTCGACTGCCACCGCCGCCCGGACGACCGCCCGCCGCTATTCGCGGTTGGCGATGCTCTTCCACTGGCTGATCGCGCTCGCGGTGATCGTCAACTGGCGGCTCGCCGAAGCGGCGGAACACGCCGGCCGCGCCGACGCGATTTGGTATTTCGCCAATCACAAGGCGCTCGGAATGGTGATCCTGCTGCTCACGCTGGGCCGGCTGATCTGGCGCTGGATTCACCCGGTGCCGCCGCTGCCCGGCGATCTGGCGCGCTGGGAGAAGGTGCTGGCGCGCAGCGTGCATATCGTTTTCTATGTCCTGCTGATCGCGCTGCCGCTGGGCGGTTGGCTTGCCACTTCGCTCAACGGCGGGGCGATCGACATGTTCGGTGCCTTCGCCATCCCGCCGCTGCCGGTCGGCTTGAACGAGGATCTGGGCGAGACCATTTTCGACGCCCATTCGCTGGGCGGCTCGATCATGGTCTATCTGATCGGGCTGCACATTCTGGGCGCGCTCAAACACACCCTCTTCGATCGCAACGGCGGCATCTTCCGGATGCTGCCCTTCGGCCGGGTGCCCGGCTGAGGCGAGAAAAACCCCCGCCGATCGCTCGGCGGGGGTGTCTCGGTGGTCTGCGGCCGCGCTCTTGCGCAGGCAGGCTTGCTCGATAGCGGATTTACCAGAAGAAATCGTAAATAACGTCGACGACCTCGCCCGAATAGATATCGACCAGCAGCACGTCGTCGTAATAGCGGACCCAGCGATAGGGGCCGTAGACCGCGGGCAGGCGGTAGCGCCAGGGATCGTTGATCTGGTAGCGCGAGCCGAAGAACACGCTTCCCAGGCTGATCCCGATGCTCAGCCGGCTGTAACGGTGATTGCGATAGGGCGAGTAATAGCGTCCCGGCCGATAGAGGCTGCGGTTCGACGCGCGGTAGTGCTGCCAGTTGTAGCGCTGACTGCGGCGCCAGTCCTGGCGATCCCATCGGCGGTAGTCGTGCCAACGGCGCCCGTCGTGATAGCGCCCCTGCCGGCTGCCCCAGGTGGCGTCGCGCTGCCCCGAGCGATAGTCCTGGCGCGCGTCGCGGCGGTCCTCGCGCCGGTCGTAGCGGCGGCCGTCGCGAGAGCCCTCGCGGCCGCCCTCGCGATAGTCCCTGCGTGCGTCGCGGCGGTTCTCGTCCCGGTCCGCCCGGCGGCCATCGGTGCGGTAGTCTCGGCGGTTTTCCCGCCGATCCTGCCGGGCGTCGTCCCGGCGACCGTCCCGGTAGTTTCGACGAGCGGCGTCGCGATCTTGCTGTGCATCCGCTCGGCGGGCCTGCTCCTGGTTGGCTCGCTCCTGGCGACTGCGCGCCGCCTGACGGACCGCCTCTCGCTGAGCGGCGAGCGCGGTGTCATTGCGGCCGTTGGTGCTGCGATGGAACTGGTCACGGCGGTTTTCGAGCTGAGCCTGTGCCTCCGCTCGCGCGGCATCGCGGCTCTGGCGGCGATCGGCGCGTTCGTCGCGGCGCTGTTGGGGCGCGATCTCGCGCTGGCGCTCGGGCTGGGCGGCCGGGCGCGCCTCGCGGATTTGCTGGCGCATCTCGCGCCGTTCGCCGCGCTGCGGTCGTTCGCGACGAGGTTGGTCGCGGTCCTGCGCCACCGCAAGCGCGGTGCCTGAAGCCGCTTCCGCTCGCTCGGGCGCTGCCGTAAACAGCAGCGCCACCGAAAGCGCACCGATCGCGGAGCTCTTGAGAAGGTCGGTCAATGTCATGGAGCGTGTCTCCGTCCCTGTTGCCGCTCCACCAGCCGCGGCGTGTTGAATTCAGATGTCGATGGCACGGTCATAGCAATTGGGACTGACCGGCGACTGAACCGCATTGCATGCCTATCGTTCATGTTCGAGGCCGAATGCATGAATGGGCGGGCGCATGATACCGCTTTCGCTTCGCCTAAACGTCTTCGCCAGGCGTGATCCGGCCGACGACGCGGCGCACGGTCAGATAGGTGCCCATCACTGTCGCGGCGAGCAGGCCAACCATGAGTGATAGGGCCCGCCGCATCGCAGTCGCAAGGCGGCGGGCACGAAAAAATCCGCTCTCAGCGGGTCAGTTTCTTATAAGCCAGTCTGGTCGGACGATCCGCCGCATCGCCCAGGCGGCGGCGCTTGTCTTCCTCGTAGGCTTCGAAATTGCCTTCGAACCATTCGACATGGCTGTTGCCCTCGAAGGCGAGGATATGCGTCGCCAGCCGGTCGAGGAAGAAGCGATCATGCGAGATCACCACCGCGCAGCCGGCGAAATTCTCGATCGCGTCTTCCAACGCGCCCAGCGTCTCCACGTCGAGATCGTTGGTCGGTTCGTCGAGCAGCAGCACATTGCCGCCTTCTTTCAGCATCTTGGCCATATGGACGCGGTTGCGTTCGCCGCCCGACAGCTTGCCGACGTTCTTCTGCTGGTCCGCGCCCTTGAAGTTGAACGCGCCGACATAGGCCCGGGTGGAAGCGTCGTGCCCGTTGACCTTCATGTAGTCGAGCCCGTCGGAGATCTCCTCCCAGACGTTGTTCTTCGGGTTCAGATCGCCGCGGCTCTGGTCGACAAAGCCCAGGTGCACCGTATCGCCGATCTCGACGGTGCCGCTATCGGGTTCTTCCTTGCCGGTGAGAATCTTGAACAGAGTCGATTTGCCCGCGCCATTGGGGCCGATCACGCCGACGATGCCGCCCGGCGGCAGCATGAAGGACAGGTCTTCGAACAACAGCTTGTCGCCATAGG
>JAHJPT010000166.1 GCA_018819685.1 Alphaproteobacteria bacterium | reverse complement strand
CAGACTCGTCGGGCGCGCTCCATGCGGCCGCACGAGGCACGAGCCAGACAAGGACGACCATGGCCAATACGCCGCAAGCCAAGAAGCGCATCCGTCGCAACGATCGCCGCTCCGAGATCAACACCGCGCGCAAGAGCCGCATCCGCACCTTCGTGAAGCAGGTCGAGACCGCCTGCGAAGCCGGAGACAAGGAAGCGGCCACCGTGGCGCTCAAGCAGGCCCAGCCCGAACTGGCCCGCGGGGTTGCGCGCGGCGTGCTCCACAAGAACACCGCTTCGCGCAAGATGAGCCGGCTGAGCAAGCGCGTCGCCTCGCTCTAGATTCGAATCGCTCCACGCGGTCGCCAGAAGCGGCAATCGCGGGGCAGCAGACAAAATGACAGCAAGGTCGCTGCGGCAACGCGGCGACCTTTTGTTTTGGGCGCGATCCGGAGCGACTTCTCCGGTCTTCAAACTGCAACCCAACTGCAATGTTTGCGCCGCGCGACTCCTTAGAAACCCGCCATTCCGGCACTTAAACTAGGTTAAAAAACCGGGAATTCAGCGAGTTGCACGGGGGCCTGCGGGCCGGGGTCGAGTCAACATCTTTATTTCGCTTTTTTTGCAGCATCCACACTTGCGACTCATCCGAAGCTGACCCTAGAAGATGGCACTGCCTGGGGCGGGACAGCCCGGGCTCCACAATTTGGAACGCATGATGGGGGTTCCCGGAACGATCGATTCCGGGAGATGGCGACGCTGTGTCTCCGTCCTCGCCAGACATGGAAACGCTTCGCCGGCAGCGCTGCTTGCCGGCCCGATTTTGGGTGACGAGACGATGGGCAAGCTGACGGAACAGGCCGGTATGAAACGCAAAGGGCGGGAGGATCTCATGGAAGACCTCGAGGCGGTCAATCTGGCTGCCGATTGGGCCGATATCAGCCAGGGCCTGCGCAAGGATCTGGGTCAGCAATTGCACAGCCAGTGGATCAAGCCGATCCAGGTCGGCGCGCTCGATCGCGACACCGGAACGCTCGATCTCTACCTGCCGACCCAGTTCTCCGCCGACTGGGTCCGCGATCGCTTCTCGGATCGCCTCTCGCTGGCGTGGAAGATCGCGCGCGGCGAAGTGCGCCAGATCGCGATCTCGGTTCATCCCGGTCGCCGCAAGGTCGCCGATCTGCAATTGCATTCCGATGGTCGCCGTCCCGCCAATGACGGCGCCGATCCCTCGATGATGGCGATTTCCGCCGACACTCTGAACGATTCCGGCTTCACCTCCAGCGTCGGGCTCGACCCTTCGCTGACCTTCGCCGCCTTCGTCACCGGCGAAGCCAATGTGCTGGCCTGCAACGCGGCGCAGCGAATGGCCGCGCCCGAGAAGCCGCAGTTCTCGCCGCTCTATCTCAAGGGGGCGACCGGCCAGGGCAAGACCCACCTGCTGCATTCGATCGGCCATTCCTTCCTCCAGGCGCACCCGCGCAGCCGGATCTTCTACTGCAGCGCCGAGCGCTTCATGGTCGAGTTCGTCCAGGCGCTGAAACAGAACCAGATGATCGAGTTCAAGGGTCGGCTGCGCAGCTTCGACCTGCTGCTGGTGGACGACATCCAGTTCATCATCGGCAAGGCCAGCGCGCAGGAAGAACTGCTCTACACGATCGATGCGCTGCTCGCCGAGGGCAAGCGGCTGGTCTTCGCCGCCGACCGCGCGCCGCAGGCGCTCGACGGGGTGGAACCCCGCCTGCTCAGCCGTCTCTCGATGGGTCTGGTCGCCGACATCCAGGCCGCCGACATCGAATTGCGCCGCAAGATCCTGGTCAGCAAGCTGACCCGGTTCGCGCCGCTCGAAGTGCCCGACGACGTGATCGATTTCCTCGCTCGCACCATCACCCGCAATATCCGCGAACTGGTGGGCGGATTGAACAAGCTGATCGCCTATGCCCAGTTGACCGGACAGGAAGTCTCGCTCCAGCTCGCCGAAGAGCAGCTGACCGACATCCTCTCGGCCAATCGCCGCCGGATCACCATCGACGAGATCCAGCGCACGGTGTGCCAGTTCTACCGCATCGACCGCTCCGAAATGTCGAGCAAGCGCCGCGCGCGCGCCGTGGTCCGTCCGCGACAGGTGGCGATGTATCTCGCCAAGGTGCTGACCCCGCGCTCCTATCCCGAAATCGGGCGCAAGTTCGGCGGACGCGATCATTCGACCGTGATCCACGCCGTGCGGCTGATCGAGGATCTGCGCCAGCGCGACGCCGATATGGATGGCGATGTGCGCAGTCTGCTGCGCCAGCTCGAGAGCTGACGGCACGGGGCCGGTTGGGCCTAAAGTTCGGTAAACTTCCAGCCGGTCCGATGCTGGTGCCCACGGGTTTTCGGCGCGCTATCGACACAGGTTCCACAGCCTGCCAACGGGTTGTCCATGAGCCTGTCCCCTGCCCGTCTCGAACGCTTCGCCCGCCATATCGTCCTGCCCGAGATCGGCGGCGCGGGTCAGGTCGCGCTGGCGGGCAAGCACGTCGTGCTGATCGGCCTGGGGGGGATCGGATCGCCCGCGCTGCATTATCTTGCGGCCGCCGGGATCGGCCGGCTGACCGCGGTCGACGACGATGTCGTCGATGCCAGCAACCTCCAGCGCCAGACGCTGTTTAGCGAACGCGATATCGGCCATGGCAAGGCGGTGGCCGCCAAGCGCTGGGTCAGCGGTTTCGATCCCAAGCTCGAGATGACCATCCACGATTGCCGCGTCACCGCCGAGAATGCACCCGCGCTGTTCGAGGATGCCGATCTGGTCCTCGACGGGACCGACAATTTCGCCACCAGGCTCGCCGTATCCGACGCCTGCGTCGCCGCGGGGATCCCACTGCTCTCGGCTGCGGTCGGGCGGTTCCAGGGGCAGGTCGGCGCCTTCGCCGGCCATCGCGCGGGCGAGGCCTGCTACCGCTGCTTCGTCGGCGACGCCTTCGATGCGGAGGATTG
>JAHJPT010000165.1 GCA_018819685.1 Alphaproteobacteria bacterium | reverse complement strand
GGAAATGGCGTGCTCGAGCGGCTCGTGATCGAAGCCAAGGCGCGGCGAATTACCGTCGTCGACCGGCGCCGCCCGATCGCGAACATTTCGAGATCGGACGGGTAAATTTCACAACTCTGGCGCACCAGCAGTCATCCCGGCGCTGGTGCGCCAGCATCTCCGAGGCGCTGTGCTAGCTTCCTGCGGTGTGGCGCGAACCCGGAATTGGCCAACGACCACCGCGCGGCTATGGCGGACAGATGCATCACGCCGACACTCATCCACTGACCCACGATCACAACTTCCTCAGTGCCTTGCACGACGCGCACGAGAAGCGGACGCGCTATGTCGTCGCACTCACGGCGGCCATGATGGTCGTTGAAATCGCTGCGGGCCTTTGGACCGGCTCCATGGCTCTCCTGGCGGATGGCATTCACATGGCAACGCATGCGGGCGCGCTTGGAGTCGCCGCCTTCGCTTACTGGTTTGCCCGCCGTCAGGCGGACAATCCGCGTTTCACCTTCGGAACGGGCAAGGTCGGTGACCTTGCCGGTTTCGCCAGTGCCCTCGTTCTGGCGATTTTCGCTATCGGGATCGCTGTGGAATCAGGGCAGCGATTATATAGCCCGCTTTCGATTGCCTACAGCGAGGCGATCTGGATCGCGGTGCTCGGACTGCTCGTGAACCTGGCAAGCGCATGGCTGCTCGGCGCCGACCATCATCATGGACATGATCACGGGCATGGCCATCAACATCACGACCATGCTCATGACCACGCGCATGCGGATAACAACATGCGCTCGGCCTATTTCCACGTTCTGGCCGATGCCCTCACATCGGTTCTGGCGATAGCCGCCCTGCTCGCCGGTCGCTATCTGGGATGGGTCTGGATGGATGCAGCCATGGGACTGGTCGGCGCTCTCGTCATCGGTCGATGGTCCTGGACGCTGCTTCGCGATACGGCCGCGGTGCTGGTCGATGCGGAGGCCGACACCGATCGCTACGTCGAAGTACGCGACGCGCTCGAAGATAGCGATGCGACGGTTGGCGATCTGCACATTTGGCGGATCGGACCGGGCAAATATGCTGTGATTGCCTCGCTGATCGCAGCCGATCCAGCGACTCCCGACGAATATGCCCGCCGTCTCGCGGTGCACGCAGAATATGTTCACGTCTCCATTGAGGTTCACCGATGCTCGCATGAGCACCCTCATCTTCACGCTGCTTGACTGGCATGCCTTGGGATTCGTCTAGGGTCGTGGTGTGTTATACTATGACAAGGTGCACTTTATATTCATAGCGCAGGTTTGCCTATGCAGCCTGGATTTCGTTTGCTATGGGCGGGGCGAAATCATGACCTTCAGCTATCGCCGCCTTGTTCTGCACCCTTTTGTCGTCCTGCTTCTGCTGGTCGCGATGGTGTTTGCGACTGCGGCGGACGCTGCTGCATGTGGCGCGGAAGTTGCCCCAGGAAATGCGCCCTCCCTGGTAACCATTGACGCGGCCCATTCAGTTTCCGAGTCGGATCAGGATCAGGACGATACTGGCGCGCCTGCCGAACAACATGGCGTCTGTGCCCATGGCCATTGTCATCACGGCGCGACCTTCATGGGTGCGGTCCAGAAGGATCAGCTTCCGCACCCGCCTGTGATTGTCGCACCATCCGCACACGCGGCTCTTTTTTCAAATGTCAGCGACCAATTGAAACGCCCCCCTCGCGCCTGACGACCGTCATCGCGCTGCCTCGCGCAGCGCATCTCGGATCGTCAGCAGAGGAAATTCCCAGAAATGTCAGCCATTGGATGGCGAGGCGCCCTGATTGCAGGGTTGGCTCTCGTCGCAAGCGCCGCGCCTGCGGCTGCGCAGGAGCGAGAGCTTCTGACGCTCGAAGAAGCATTGAATCGTACAGGCGTGACCGGCGAGTCCGGTGAGGCCGAGGCGAACCCGCGCATCGTCGGTCCGCGTGCGGATGCGGACGCCGCGCGCTCGCTCGTTGGCCAGGCGCGTCTGCGGCCTAATCCGGAGGTTTCGCTCGAGGTCGAGAACATCGCAGGCAGTGGCG
>JAHJPT010000010.1 GCA_018819685.1 Alphaproteobacteria bacterium | reverse complement strand
TTCATCGGGCTCGGCATTGGTCAGCGAGCGGCCGAACACCTCGACCTCGCCCTCGCTGGGCGGCTGCAGCCCGATGATCGAGCGCATCAGCACCGATTTGCCCGAACCCGAGCCCCCGACCACGCCGAGGATCTCGCCGCGTCGCACCTCGAGATCGAGATCCTCGTGGACCACATGGTCGCCGAAACGGTTGGCCAGCCCCTTGACCACCACGGGATGTTCGCCGCGATAGCGTTCGTGGCGCCCGAGCCGGTTGCCGCCCTCCTCCATCAGCCCCATCCCAGCTTGGTGAAGAACACCGCGAAGAAGGCGTCGAGCACGATCACCGCGAAGATCGCCGAGACCACCGCGAGCGTGGTGCGCAGGCCCACCTGCTCGGAATCGCCCTTGACCTGCATGCCGTGATAGCACCCCGCCAGCCCGACGATCAGCCCGAACACCGGTGCCTTGATCAGCCCGACCCACAGATCGTAGATCGGGACCACATCCTGAATCCGCTCGAGGAAGTTGAAGAAGGGGATGCCGAGCGCGAAATTGGAGATCGTCGCCCCGCCCACGATCGCCATGACAGAGGCGTAGAAACCCAGCAGCGGCATCATCAGAATCGCCGCAAGAATGCGCGGGATCACCAGCGCCTCCATCGGCGAGATCCCGATGGTGCGCATGGCATCGACTTCCTCGGTCAGCCGCATGGTGCCGATCTGCGCGGCGAAGGCCGAGCCCGATCGCCCCGCGACCATGATCGCGGTCATCAGCACGCCCAGTTCGCGTAAGGTGATCCGCCCGACCAGATTGACCGTCAGCGTCTCGGCCCCGAATTGCGACAGCTGCACCGCGCCCTGCTGCGCGATCACGATGCCGATCAGGAAGCTCATCAGCCCGACGATGGGCAGCGCGGCGACGCCGACCAGTTCCATCTGCCGCACCAGCGCCTTGCCGCGGAAATGCGAGGGATGGCGGATCAGCGTGCCCGCGGCGGAAAGGATCGCCCCGAGAAAGCCGACCACGCCGTATATCCCGGCGCGCGCGCCATAGACCTTGGCGCCGGTGCCGGCGGCGATGCGGGTCCACACCACGTCGCGCGGGGGAGCGAGCGGCGCTCCCTCGCCCAGATCGCAGACCGCATCGATCAGCCTGGTGGCGCGCTCGCTGGCGCCGGTCACTTCGGCGTCGAGCCGTTCGGCGAGATCGCAGACGACCCAGGCGCCGACGGTGTCGATTTCGCTGACCTCGCTCAGATCGATCCGCGCCACCGGACCGCCGATGCGCCGCAATTCGGGCTCGATCGCGCCGATCGACGACACCAGCCACGGCCCGGACAGCGCCAGCGTGCCGGGTCCTTCTCCTTCGTCGGGGATCGTGAATCCGGCTTCGCTGTCCATCGGCAGGCCATATGCGGGTAAATCGTCCGGGCGACAAGGCGCACTCTGCGCGCGAGCAATTGTTGCACCGCCGCAGACCCGCTGGCAAAGGCCGGACCATGAGCACCGATCTGCCGACCACATTCGATCCCGCCGATATCGAGGCGCGCTGGTATTCCCACTGGGAGGAGAACGGCCTGTTCCGCCCGGATCGTCCGGAGGCGGAGCCCTACACCATCGTCAATCCGCCGCCCAACGTCACCGGCTCGCTGCATATCGGCCACGCGCTCGACAACACGCTGCAGGACATCATGATCCGCTACGAGCGGCTGCGCGGCAAGGATGCGCTGTGGGTGGTCGGCACCGATCACGCCGGGATCGCCACCCAGATGGTGGTCGAGCGCCGGCTCGAGGCCGCGCAGGACAAGCGCAGCAATTACACCCGCGAGGATTTCATCGCCAAGGTGTGGGAGTGGAAGGAAGAAAGCGGCGGCACCATCACCCGCCAGCTGCGCCGGCTGGGCTGCTCGATGGACTGGTCCAGAGAACAGTTCACCATGGACGAGCATTTCTCGAAAGCCGTGCTCAAGACCTTCGTGGATCTGCACAAGGACGGGCTGATCTATCGCGACAAGCGGCTGGTGAACTGGGACCCCAAGCTCAAGACCGCGATCTCCGATCTCGAGGTCGAGACGCAGGATGTGAAGGGTCAGTTCTGGCACTTCCGCTATCCGCTCGCCGACGGGGTCACGCTGGATAGCGGCGCGGATCATATCGTCGTCGCCACCACCAGGCCCGAAACCATGCTCGCCGATATGGCGGTGGCGGTGCATCCCAATGACGAGCGCTACGCCAGCGTGGTCGGCAAGGAGGTCGTCCTCCCGATCACCGGCCGCCGCGTTCCCATCGTCGCCGACGAACACGCCGACCCCGAACTGGGCAGCGGCGCGGTGAAGATTACTCCCGGCCACGATTTCAACGATTTCGAGGTCGGCAAGCGCGCCGGGATCGCAGCGGGCGACATGCTCAACATGCTCGATGCCGAGGCCGATGTCTGCCAGACCGCCGACGGGCTGGTGCCGGAGGAATTCCTCGGCCTGCACCGCTTCCGGCGCGACGGTGTCGATGGCGCGCGCGAGCGGGTGGTCGCGCGGATGAAAGCCGAAGGCTACCTCATTCCCCATATCGTCAAGACCAAGGATGGCGAGGAGCAGAGCCTCGATTCCGAACCGCGCACCATCGCCACCCCCTTCGGCGACCGCGGCGGCGTGGTGATCGAGCCCTGGCTGACCGACCAATGGTATGTCGACGCCGCCGAGCTCGCCAAGGCGCCGATCGCGGCGGTGAAGAGCGGCGAAGTCGAGATCGTCCCCAAGAGCTGGGAGAAGACCTTCTTCAACTGGATGGAGAACATCCAGCCGTGGTGCGTCAGCCGCCAGCTGTGGTGGGGACACCGGATTCCGGCGTGGTACGATGACAGCGGCAACGCCTACGTCGCCGAAACCGAAGAGGAAGCGCGCGAACAAGCGGGCGATGGCGTCACCCTGACCCGCGACGAGGATGTCCTCGACACCTGGTTCTCAAGCGCCCTGTGGCCCTTCGCCACCCTCGGCTGGCCCGAGAGCGATATCCCTCCACCGCCTTCGGCGGTCCCCCTCCCCGGCACAGCCGGTGAGGATGATCTTTCCTCCCCATCTTCCGATGGGGAGGGGGACCATGCGCAGCATGGTGGAGGGGTCCGCTACAAGCTACCACCCAAGACCAATGCCGCCGTCCTGCGCGCCAAGGCAATGCGTCGCACGATGCCGCCTTCCGAGACGACGCTGTGGAATGCGCTCAAGGATCGCCCCGGCGGCTTCAAATTCCGCCGCCAGCATCCCGCCGGCGATTACGTCCTCGATTTTTTCTGCCCGGCAGCGGGTCTCGCGATCGAGATCGATGGCGAAGCGCATGATCGCGGCGACCGCCCGGAGCGCGACGCTGCGCGCGACGGCATCTTGCACGACTGGGGCGTGGAGACCTTGCGGATTCCGGCGCGCGAGGTGTTCGGCGATCTGGATGCGGTCGTCGCCGGGATTGTCGAGGCGGCCCGCGAAAGAATACCCCTCCACCAGCCTGCGGCTGGTCCCCCTCCCCGGCAGGCCGGGGAGG
>JAHJPT010000164.1 GCA_018819685.1 Alphaproteobacteria bacterium | reverse complement strand
CTTGGTCTCGTGGAGGCATTGGAAATAGGCCATTTCCGGCGCGTAGCCCGCCTCGACCAAAGTCTCGAACCCGGCCTGGATCAGATGGGTGATCCCGCCGCACAGCACCGCCTGCTCGCCGAACAGATCGGTCTCGCACTCTTCCTTGAAATCGGTCTCGAGGATGCCGGCGCGCCCGCCGCCCACTGCGCTCGCGTAGGACAAGGCGAGCTGCTTGGCATAGCCATTGCCGCCGCCGGCGCTGCTCTCCTGATGCACCGCGATCAGGCAGGGCACCCCGCCGCCTTTCAAATATTCGCTGCGCACGGTGTGTCCCGGACCCTTGGGGGCGATCATGATCACGTCGAGCTCGGCGGGAGGCTCGATCAGCCCGAAATGGACGTTGAGCCCATGAGCGAACGCGAGCGCCGCGCCGGGCTTCATATGCCCCGCGATCTCACCGGCGTAGATTTTCGCCTGATCCTCGTCGGGGGCGAGTACCATCACCAGATCGGCCCATTGCGCGGCCTCGGCGACCGATTTGATCGCGAAGCCCGCCTCGCGCGCCTTGGAAGCGCTGGCCGAGCCCTCGCGCAGCGCGACGACCACTTCGCTGACTCCGCTGTCGCGCAGGTTCTGCGCGTGGGCATGACCCTGGCTGCCATAGCCGATGATCGCGACCTTCTTGTCCTTGATCAGCTGCTGGTCGCAATCGGCATCGTAATAGACTTGCATATTCACCTCTTTGGTCTTGCCGGCGACGGCCGGTTGCGGTGCGGGAGATCGCACCCGCTGAAACGGTCCGGCGGGTGCCGGAGTGTATTAGTCCTGATCTGCGCCGCGCATCATTCCCACGATCCCGGAGCGACCGACCTCGACCAGCCCGAGTTCGCGCATCAGCGCAATGAAACTGTCCAGCTTGGCGGGCGAGCCGGTCAGTTCGAAAACGAAACTCGCGGTGGTGGTGTCGACGACATTGGCGCGGAACAGCTCGGCGATCCGCAATGCCTCGACGCGCGACTCGCCCTTGCCGGCGACCTTGACCAGCGCCAGCTCGCGCTCGACGTGCGGCCCGTGCTCGGTGAGATCGATGACCTTGTGCACCGGGATCAGCCGCTCGAGCTGCGCGCGAATCTGGTCGATCACCGGCTCGGGCCCGCGGGTGACGACGGTGATCCGGCTGACGGCATGGTCCTCCGAGATATCGGCCACCGTCAGGCTGTCTATATTGTAGCCGCGCGCGGTGAACAGCCCCGCGATCTTGGCGAGGATACCCGCCTCGTTGTCGACGATGACGTTGAGGACGTGGCGCTCGGAAGGATGGTCGCTCGCGCCCATCAGACCAGCGCCTTTGCTTTGTCGTCCATCGTCCCGCCGACCTGATCGCCATGCATCAACATCTCGGTATGCGCCGCGCCGCTGGGGATCATCGGGAAGCAGTTCGCATCGGGAGAAACCCGGCAATCGACCATCACCGGGCCGTCATGCGCCAGCATCGCCTCGATACCGGGATCCAGTCCCGCCTCGTCCTCGATGCGGATGCCCTTCCAGCCATAGGCCTCGGCCAGCGCGACGAAATCGGGCAGCGAGTCCGAATAGGAATTGGAATAGCGGCTCTCGTAGGTCAGCTCCTGCCACTGGCGGACCATGCCCATATATTCATTGTTGAGGATGAAGACCTTGACCGGCAGGCGGTACTGGCTTGCGGTGCCCAGTTCCTGGATGTTCATCTGGATCGAGGCCTCGCCCGCGATATCGATCACCAGCGCGTCGGGATTGCCGAGTTGCGCGCCGATCGCTGCTGGGAGCCCATAGCCCATCGTTCCCAGGCCCCCGCTGGTGAGCCATTTGTTCGGCCCGAAGAAGCCGAAATATTGTGCCGCCCACATCTGGTGCTGACCGACCTCGGTGGTGATGATCGGGTCGCGATGCTTCGTCAGCGCGAACAGCCGCTCGATCGATTTCTGCGGCATAATGGAATCCGACCGGTCGAGGTAGGCGAGGCACTGGCGCGCCTTCCAGCCCGCGATCCGCGCCTTCCATTCGCCCAGATCGCGCGGCTCCCGGGAAGCCCAGCCCGCGACCATCTGCTCTAGCACCTGCGCGCAATCGCCCACAATGCCCAGCTCGACGGGCACGACCTTGTTGATGTTCGCACGGTCGATGTCGATGTGGATCTTCTTCGCCTGCGGCGCGAAGGCATCGAGCCGCCCGGTCACGCGGTCGTCGAAGCGGGCGCCGACGGCGACGATCAGATCGGCGCGGTTCATCGTCATATTGGCTTCGTAGGTGCCGTGCATGCCGAGCATCCCGAGCCAGTCGGGATGATCGGCGGGGAAGGCGCCCAGACCCATCAACGTGCTGGTGACGGGAGCACCTGTCGCCTGCTGGAGCTGGCGCAACAGATCCGAGGCGCGCGGGCCAGCATTGATGACCCCGCCGCCGGTGTAGAACACCGGGCGCTCCGCCGCCGCAAGCATGTCGATGGCTTCTGCGATCTCATCGGGCTGGGCCAGCGTCCGGGGCCGATAGCGGGTCGAAGGAAGCGTCTCTTCCTGCCGCTCCGTCTCGACCAGCGCGATCTGCACATCCTTGGGTATGTCGACCAACACCGGGCCGGGCCGTCCGGTGGTGGCGATGCGAAAGGCTTCCTCGATCGTCGCGGCGAGCCGGGCGGGGTCCTTCACGAGGTAATTGTGCTTGGTGCAATGGCGAGTGATGCCGACCGTGTCGGCTTCCTGGAAGGCGTCGGTGCCGATCAGCCCGGTGGGGACCTGGCCGGTGATGACCACCATCGGGATGGAATCCATCCAGGCATCGGCGATCCCTGTGACCGCATTGGTCGCCCCGGGGCCGCTGGTGACCAGTACCACGCCGGGCTTGCCGGTGGAGCGGGCGTAACCCTCCGCAGCATGCGCCGCGCCGGCCTCGTGGCGGACGAGGATGTGGCGCAGGCGGGTGTCGGCGAACAGCTCGTCGTAGATCGGCAGCACCGCGCCGCCCGGGTAGCCGAAAACGAATTCGACCTCCTGCGCCGCGAGACTATCGATCAATATTTGCGCGCCGTTGCGCTGGACAGTCACGGTTTTCTCCAATGGTTTTGTGCCCGTAGGTTCGGACGATAACCCGCAGGCGCAGATCGGCCCGACGCGGGGGTCACGCGCCGGGCCGACAAAACCTGCTATGCAATTCGAAAAGTGCGCTGTCAACGCGTGGTTTGAAACAAAGAAACAAAAATACTGCGTGGGGAACAATCAGCGCTATCGTATCGAGCCCAGTTCGACGGGTGTTGGTTGCGGAACCAGGTATATTGCCGCTTGGCATATTGTCGGGTTGCAGTCTGACCAGCAGCGATCGCCTCTTCGCGCGTCGCGTCGCCGCTGATCAACGCCGCCAGTTCTGGAACGCCGATCGCGCGCATGACGGGGAGCGCGGGGTCGAGACCTCGTGCGAGCAGCGCTGCCGCTTCGCGCTCGGCGCCGTGGTCGAGCATCTCGACGAAGCGGCGATCGCAGCGGGCGAACAGCCAGTCGCGCTCGGGCAGTACAATCGCCGGATGAAGCTCGATTTCCTCCGCAATTCCGCCGGACTTGCGAGTCTGCCAGTGCTGCAACGTTAGCCCGGTTGCCCGAACCACCTCCAGCGCGCGGCTTGTCCGCGAGCGATCGGCCGGAGCGAGACGCGAAGCCGCCCCGGGATCCTCGCGTTCGAGCGCAGCGCGCGCCTTCTCCGGCGCGAGCGCGCGGACTGCCGCCCGTGTCGCGGGATCGATCTCCGGGATCGGCGCGATCCCGTCGAGCAGCGTGCGCATATAGAGACCCGTGCCGCCGCACAGGATCGGCACCGCGCCGGCTTCGTGGAGTTCGGCAATCGTGCGCTTCGCCGCTGCAGCCCAGTCCGCCGCCGAGCAGGGGACAGCGCCGTCCCAGGTGCCGAACAGACGGTGTTCGATCCCGGCCATTTCGGCCGGCGAGGGCCGCGCCGAAATCACCCGCAGATCGGCATAGACCTGCGCGCTGTCG
>JAHJPT010000163.1 GCA_018819685.1 Alphaproteobacteria bacterium | reverse complement strand
TGCCGCTCGCCAAAGCCTTCGATGCGATGGCATCGCAACTGTCCGAGCGCGAACGTGAAATGGCAGCGGCCAATGACCGGCTCACCGTCATCGCGTCGCTCGATCTTGTGTCTGGTCTGGCGAATCGCCGCGGTTTCCAGAGCCGGCTCGAATTCGAATGGATGAAGGCGCTGCAGTCCGACCGCCGGTTGTCGGTGCTGATGATCGACGTCGATCACTTCAAGTTGTTCAACGACGCCTACGGCCATCCGGAAGGCGATGCCTGCCTCAGCCGCGTCGGCGAGGTGCTGGCCGCCATCGCCAATTCATCTGGCGGATTCGCAGCCCGGTACGGTGGCGAGGAATTCTGCCTGCTGCTGCCCAACAGCGATCCGGCAAAGGCCGTGCAGGTGGGCGAGCAGGTGCGCGCGGCCGTCGAAAATCTTGCGATTCCGCATCTCACCAGCCCGGGCCAGATCGTCACCGTCAGCGTCGGGGTCGCGACCATTGCACCGGGCGACGATACCCAACCGCAGGACGACCTGATAGAGGCTGCCGACGCGGCACTTTACGCGGCCAAGCGCCGGGGCAGGAACGCGGTCGTCGAACACGGCCTGATCCGGTCCGCTGAGCGGCCGATTTCGCTGGCCGGCTAGGCTGCAGGCCTTATCTGCGCCTAAGGCGTTGACCCCTCGCGGTCTTTTGTGGCTAGTGTCCTGAATCCGAAGGGCGCCTTGTTTTGCGGCAGGCTCCATAGCGTCCTTCGGATTCACAAGGACACTAGAAAAATATAATTCTAGTGTGGTTTTGGTTCGCAAGTCCGCAAATGGACGTGCCGACAAAACGTTGCGGACTTGCGAACCACCACACTAGTCTGCCGCCTCCTTGTCCCCTATGGCAGACGACCGATCCGATGACGACCGAACGCTATAACGCCCGCGAATCCGAACCGCGCTGGCAGAAGCTGTGGGATGAGCAGGCGATTTTCGCCACGCGCAACGACGATCCCCGGCCAAAATATTATGTGCTCGAGATGTTCCCCTATCCGTCGGGGCGCATCCACATGGGCCACGTCCGCAACTACACCATGGGCGACGTGGTCGCGCGCTTCATGCGGGCCAAGGGTTTCAACGTGTTGCATCCGATGGGATGGGATGCCTTCGGTCTGCCGGCGGAAAATGCCGCGATCGAACGCAAGGTCGCGCCGAAAGCCTGGACCTACGAAAACATCGCCGCAATGAAGAAGCAGCTCCAGACCATGGGGCTGTCGCTCGACTGGTCGCGCGAGTTCGCGACCTGCGATCCGGGCTACTACAAACATCAGCAAAAGATGTTTCTCGATTTCATGAAGGCGGGATTGGCGGAGCGCGAAAAGCGCAAGATCAACTGGGATCCGGTCGACATGACCGTGCTCGCCAACGAGCAGGTGATCGACGGCAAGGGGCTGGCGCTCGGGCGCCGAGATCGAGAAGCGCAAGCTCTCGCAGTGGTTTCTCAAGATCACCGATTTCGCCGAGGAGTTGCTCGAGGGTCTGGGCGAGCTCGATCGCTGGCCCGACAAGGTCCGGCTGATGCAGGAGAACTGGATCGGCAAATCGCAGGGGCTGCAATTCGCCTTCGACCTGTCGAGCGGCGAGAAGCTGGAGGTCTACACCACCCGGCCCGACACCATCTTCGGCGCGAGCTTCGTCGCGGTGGCGGCGGATCATCCGGTGGCGCAGGCCGCGGCGCAGGACAATTCGGCGGCGCAGGAATTCATCGCGCTTTGCAAGCGCGGCGGGACCACGGCGGCCGAGCTGGAGACCGCCGAAAAACTGGGCTTCGACACCGGCATCACCGCGCGCCATCCCTTCACCGGCGAGGCGCTGCCGGTCTATATCGCCAATTTCGTGCTGATGGATTACGGCACCGGTGCCATCATGGCGGTGCCCGGCCACGACCAGCGCGATTTCGAATTCGCGACCAAATACGGTCTGCCGATCCCGCGCGTGGTGGCCCTGAGCACTGCGGATGCCGAGGCACCGCTGGCCGAAGCCTTCACCGCCGAGGGCGTGCTGGTGAACTCGCGCTTCCTCGACGGAATGGATATCGCCGCGGGCAAGCAGGCAGTGATCGCTCGCGCGCAGAGCGAAGGCTGGGGCGAGGGCAAGACCGTCTGGCGGTTGCGCGACTGGGGGGTCAGCCGCCAGCGCTATTGGGGGACGCCGATCCCCTTCATCCATTGCCACGCCTGCGGCGTGGTGCCGACCCCCAAGGAAAGCCTGCCGATCACGCTGCCCGAGGATGTCGATTTCCAGACCCCGGGCAACCCGCTCCAGCGCCACGAGGCGTGGAAGCGGGTCGATTGCCCCCAATGCGGCGGCGAGGCGGCGCGCGAGACCGACACGCTCGACACCTTCGTCGACAGCTCGTGGTATTTCCTGCGCTTCGCCAGCCAGCCCGCCGACCGCCCCTTCGATCCTGCCGAAGTCGCCAAATGGCTGCCGGTCGAGCAATATATCGGCGGGGTCGAGCACGCGATCCTGCACCTGCTCTATGCCCGCTTCTGGACTCGCGCGCTCAGACGGATGGGTAGGCTCGATGTCGCCGAGCCCTTCGCCAGCCTGTTCACCCAAGGGATGGTGACGCACGAGACCTACGCCCGCCGCGACGGCGCGGAGGGTCGGCAGAGCTTCTTCAGCCCCGAGGAAGTCGAGCGCAGCGCGGATCGCGCGGTGCTCAAGGCCGATGGCGCGCCGGTCGAGATCGGCCGCGTCGTCAAGATGTCGAAGTCGAAGAAGAACGTCGTCGATCCCGACACCATCGTCGAGCGACACGGCGCGGATGCGGTGCGCTGGTTCATGCTGTCCGACAGCCCGCCCGAGCGCGATCTGCCTTGGTCGGACGCCGGGATGGAGGGCTGCGCGCGCTTCGTCCACCGGCTGTGGCGTCTGTTCGGGCAGTACGATGCCGGAGCATCCGGCGATCGGGACAAGCCGCTCGAGCGCAAGACCCACCAGACCATCGCCGCGGTCGCCACCGATATCGAGGCGCTCGGCTTCAACAAGGCGGTGGCGCGGATCTACGAACTGACCGGCGCGGTCGAGAAGGCGGCGCCTTCGCCCAGCCGCTCGCGCGCGATCCTCGCGCTGGTGCGGCTGGTCGCGCCGATGATGCCGCATCTGGCGGAGGAAGCCTGGCACAGGCTCGGGCAGGACGGGCTGGTCGCCGATGCGGCTTGGCCCGAGGTCGATCCGGCGCTGCTGGTCGAGGACGAGGTCACCATCGCGGTCCAGCACATGGGCAAGCTGCGCGATACGCTGAGCGCGCCCAAGGGAGCCGCGAAGGAGGATCTCGAAGCGATGGCGCTGGCGAGCGAGAAGGTCCAGCGCTCGATCGACGGGGCGGCGATCCGCAAAGTGATTGTCGTGCCCGACCGTTTGGTCAATATCGTTACCTGATGCGGCCGATCGCCACTCTTCTCCCCGCCCTGGCTCTCGTGCTGGCGCTGCCCGGCTGCGGGTTGCAGCCGATGTATGCCGGCGGCGGCGACGGAGCGGTGGCGCAGGGTCTCGCCGCGATCGAAGTCCCCGCGATCGGCGGGCGCGCGGGCTGGCTGGTCCGCAATGCGCTGGTGGACCGGCTGGGCGCCGCGGGCGAGGCCGCGCCGCGCTACCGGCTCGATGTGCGGCTGGACGACCAGCTCGAAGGATTGGGCGTGCTGGGCGACGACACCATCGGCCGCGAACGACGGACGCTGCGCGCGCGCTACCAGCTGATCGATACCGCCACCGGTTCGATCCTGCTCGACGCCACCGCCGGCTCCGACGCCGGCATCGACGTGGTCTCCAGCGAATACGCCACCATCGCTGCCGAGCAGACGGCGCTCGAGAATCTCGCGCGCGAGGTCGCCAGCCGGATGGTGACGCGGATCGCGGCCACTCTGCGCGACGAGTACCGGGCAGCCCCGTGAAGGCGGCACAATGAAAGCGACGCAGCGCGATTTTGCAACCAAGGCGCGCGGTGCGCTCGGCAGCGTCTCGATCTTCTTCTTCTGCGGCCCCGACGAGGCAGGCGCTTCGGCGGCGGCGCGCGATCTGGTGAGCATGCTCCCGGATCCGGGCGAGCGGGTCGAACTATCGGGCGGCGAGCTGCGTTCGGACCCGGCGAAACTGGGCGACGAGGCGCGCTCCTCCTCGCTGTTCGGCGACAGCCGCCATATCCTCGTGCGCGCCAATGGCGACGAGGCGCATGACGCGCTGCGCACGCTGCTCGAGACCAGCGACATGGGCGCGGGCCAGGCTTGCCCGGTGCTGGTGGTGGCGACAGCGGCCACCGACAAGTCGCGCACCGCCAAGCTGCTGGAAAAGCGGAAAGATGCGCTGGTGACGATGTTCTACCCGCCCGATCTGGCCTCGGTCACCCATGCGGTGCGCGCGATGGGGGATGGCGCGGGCGTGCAGTTCAGCGGCGGGCTGGCCGAACGAATTGCGCG
>JAHJPT010000162.1 GCA_018819685.1 Alphaproteobacteria bacterium | reverse complement strand
GGTTCCGGGTGTCGAGGGTGGCTACACCACCTTCGAGGGCGAGCAGATGCCGATCTACGACGCGGCGATGAAGCACAAGGAAAACGGCACCCCGCTGGTGGTCGTCGCCGGCAAGGAATACGGCACCGGCTCGAGCCGCGACTGGGCCGCCAAGGGCACGATCCTGCTGGGCGTGCGCGCGGTCATCGTCGAGAGCTTCGAGCGCATCCACCGTTCCAACCTGATCGGCATGGGCGTGCTGCCGCTGCAGTTCACCGATGGCGAGACGCGCCAGAGCCTGGGGCTGGGTCCGGACGACACCTTCTCGATCAAGGGACTGGCCGATCTTTCGCCGAGCCAGGAGGTCGAGGTCGAGGTGACCCACGCCGACGGCACGGTGAAGAGCTTCACCACCAAGTGCCGGATCGATACCGCCAACGAGATGGAATATTACCGCCACGGCGGCATTCTCCACTACGTGCTGCGCAAGCTCGCCACCGACTGAGGCACCCGGCGAACGGTTGCCGGCTGGGCAAAAGAAAGGGCGGCTCCCCGTTTTGGAGAGCCGCCCTTTTCTTATTTTCTTATGGGCTCTGCCGGAGTTCGCGCTCAGGCGGTCCGCTTGCGGGCGAACAGCTGGGCCAGCTTGCGGCGGCGCAGCACCGCTGCGGCGGCGAGGCCGAACAGCGCCATCATCGGCGGCGCGGGCACGTCGGTGCCGCTGGTCGAGCCCGATGTGCTCGAGCTCGTGGAACTGGAACTGCTCGTGCTGGAAGAGCTCGAGGTGCTGGAACTCGACGAGGTCGAACTCGAAGTCGAGGAACTCGTGCTCGAAGTGATGTTCCCCGAGGTCGAGGTGCTGGTCGAGACGTCGCCCGAGGTCGAAGTCGAAGTGCTGGACGAGACGTCGCCCGAGCTGCTGCTCGAGACATCGCCCGACGAGCTGGAGGTGGTGGTGCTGCTGACCGCACCGGTCGAGGTGCTAACGGCACCGGTCGAACTGCTCACCGATCCGGTCGAGGTGCTGACTGCGCCCGTGCTGGTCGATGTGCTCACCGCTCCGGTGCTGGTCGAAACCCCGCCGGTGGTGGTCGAAGTCGACGAACCGCCGCTCGAGTTCTCGTTCGAATTGTCGATGTCGACGATGATGTCGCCATCGAACCCGCTGGTCGATGTCGTGGTGGTGGTGGTCGTCGAGCCGGGCGTCCCGCTGGTGGTATCGCCGCTCGTGGTGTTGACCACGACGCTGGTGCTGCCGCCACTGCCACCGCCGAAGAAGCCGCCGAAGAAACCGCCTCCGCCGCCGAAGCCGCTACCGAAGCCGCCTCCGCCCGAGGGAATCGAGCGCGCCGCTCCGCCGCCGCCGGACAAGGGCCGCGCTTCGGGAAGCGGCGGAACCGGAACCGGAGCCAGCGCGGTGCGATAGACCGGCGGGCAGATATTCGCGCTCGCATTGGCGGCCTCGGGAGAGGTCGCCGGGATGCATTCGACCGGCCGTGCGATCGTTCGGGCGCGGACCGGTGCGCGCTGCGGCACCGTGCGCTGCGCCACCGGGCGCGGGGTCGCCTTGATCATCTTGACCTGCCGCGGCTCGGCCTTGGCGGATTTGAAGGACGGGCTGTCGGTGATCGGCTTTTCGGCGACATGCACCGCGCCGCCCGCCAGAAGCGCGCCACCCGCAGCGGTGGCCGACAGTTTTGCGAGAGCTGCTTTTACCGACATCGTTAAAATTCCTGTTTCGACCGGCACTCCGGCCAAGAGGGTCTCTACACCGAAAAAACCTTTGTGCAGATTCGTTTACTATCCGCGTCATCGCTAAAAAGTAAACTTCGGGCCTGAAAGCGAGCGGTTTGGCGGGCTTGTCCCGCAGCGGGACCCGGTTACGGGTAAACCTTACCGCGCTTTCAACCCTCTTCGTCGAACAGGTTCGACTGGACTGCTGGTCCCGGCGGCGCGAGACCGAGATGGCGCCAGCCGCCCTCGTTGAGGCAGCGGCCGCGCGCGGTACGGGCGATCAGCCCGAGCTGGATGAGATAGGGCTCGATCACCTCCTCGACCGTGTCGCGCGGCTCGGAAAGCCCCGCCGCGAGCGTCTCGACCCCCACCGGACCGCCCGCATAGGTGGTGGCGATCATGGCGAGATAGCGCCGATCCATCGCGTCGAGCCCGAGCGAATCGACCTCCAGCCGCGTCAGTGCGGCATCGGCCACCTGCGCGGTGACCGTGGCATCGCCCGCCACATGGGCGAAATCGCGCACCCGGCGCATCAACCGCCCGGCAACGCGCGGGGTGCCGCGGCTGCGCCGGGCGATCTCGCGTGCGCCGCCCTCGTCGATCGGCAGTTCGAGCAGCCCGGCGCCGCGGCTGACCACCTTGAGCAGTTCGTCCTCGGTATAGAAGGTGAGCCGCACAGGGATGCCGAACCGATCGCGCAAGGGCGTGGTCAGCAGCCCCTGCCGCGTGGTCGCGCCGACCAGCGTGAAGGGTGGCAGGTCGATCCGCACGCTGCGCGCCGAGGGGCCCTCGCCGATGATGATGTCGAGCGCGCGGTCCTCCATCGCGGGGTAGAGGATCTCCTCGACCACGGGGTTAAGCCGGTGGATCTCGTCGATGAACAGCACGTCGTGCGGTTCAAGATTGGTCAGCAGCGCGGCGAGATCGCCCGCCCTGGCGATCACCGGCCCGGAAGTGGAGCGAAAGCCGACGCCCAGTTCTTTCGCCACGATCTGCGCTAGCGTGGTCTTGCCCAGCCCCGGCGGGCCGAAGAACAGCACATGATCCATCGCCTCGCCGCGCGCCTTGGCCGCCTCGATGAACACCCGCAAATTCTCGCGCGCAGCCCGTTGGCCGACGAATTCGGCGAGCGACCTGGGCCGCAACGCCGCGTCGGGATCGTCCTGCTGGCGGGTGGGGGTGTGGAGGGGAATCGGGTCGGTCATCAGATTACTGGATCTAACCAGCCAATGGCACTGAAAAGAGCAATTGCACTTCCTGGTTCGAAGGTGTCATTTCAAGCTCTCCGGATCCTTGGTCAGGCATGCTTTCGTCGGCAAATTCGCACCGACAAGCACCCCCCCTTGCGCTTCGCATTCGGACTGACCCGTTAACTTGATTTTCCCGAGAGCACCCAACGTCCCGAGAATAAAGACAGTCGCGAGGCCTAGCGCCGCCCACCAGTTCCAGCCTCCCCCGGGCTTTGGTGTCGGAAGATGCACCATCCCTACCCCGCCGCCCTTTTCAGCGCCACGCGGATCAACTCGCCCTCGCTCGCGCCCTCGCCCAGCTCGCTCTGCGCGCGCGCGACCGCCTGCGCGGCGATGGCGGGTTTGAAGCCCAGGTTCTGCAGCGCCGAGACCGCGTCGGCGCTGGCTCCGCCTACCGGCATCGCCGCGAGCCCGCCGCCCTC
>JAHJPT010000161.1 GCA_018819685.1 Alphaproteobacteria bacterium | reverse complement strand
GCAGCTGGCGCATGGCAATCTGACCAAGATCAGCATCGAGCGCGAGGGCGCCGCGGCGGGGCTCAACGGCAAGCCGATCACCGGCGCAGTGCTGGCGGGCTTCATGCGGCGCTATTCGGAAAGCGTGAACATGGTCAACGCGCCCTATCTCGCCAAGGAGCGCGGGCTGGAGGTCAGCGACGTCCGCCACGAACGCGAGGGCATCTACCAGACGCTGCTGCGCGTGACGGTGGCGACCGAACAGGGCGACCGCTCGGTGGCGGGCACGCTGTTCGGCACCGATTCGCCGCGCCTGGTAGAAATTTTCGGCGTGGGTATCGAGGCGGCGCTGGAAGGGCACATGCTCTATATCGTCAACGAGGACGCGCCGGGGTTCATCGGTCGAATCGGTACCTTGTTGGGAGAACACGACATCAACATCGGCACCTTCCATCTCGGCCGCCGCGAGGCGGGTGGGGAGGCCACGCTGCTGCTGAGCGTCGATGCGCCGATACCCGCCGAGGTGATCAAGCAGGCTTGTGCTCTGGAAGGCGTCAAGCTGGCGATCCCGCTGGCGTTCTGAGTCCGCTAGCAGCGAAAGCACTCGTCCCGAGCTTGTCGAAGCACCGGTTTATCTTCTAGCGCGGCTGCGCATCCGAAGAACGGTCCCCGGCAAGCTCGGGGCGAAGCGAGTGAGTTATTATGCCAAGCCCCGACATGACCTCGGCCGACGACCTCCTGCCAGAAGGTCTGGAAGATCGCCTGCCCCGCGAAGCCGCCGCAGCCACGCGGGCGATGCGCTCGATCCTCTCGGCGATGGACGCGCATGGCTACGACCGGGTGCGCCCGCCGCTGGTGGAGTTCGAACGTTCGCTCGCCGGGCGGATGGAGGGGGTCCACACCCGCCGCATGGTGCGCTTCACCGATCCGGTCAGCCTGCGCACGCTCGCGCTGCGTTCGGATATGACCGTGCAGGTCGGGCGGATCGCCGCCACCCGGATGGCGGCGGCGCCGCGCCCGCTGCGGCTGTGCTACGGCGGCGAGGTCGCGACGATCCGTTCGGACCATCTCGATCCGGCGCGGCAACGCCTGCAGCTTGGTGCGGAACTGATCGGTAGCGACAGCGTCGACGCGGCGGTGCAGATCGTACTGCTGGCGCTCGAAGCGCTCGAGGCTGCGGGCGTGGCCAACGTCTCGGTCGATTTCACGCTGCCCGATCTGGTGGATACGCTGGCCGCAGCAGCGTTTCCGCTCGCCGATGGCGAAATCGAGGCGGTGCGCCGCGAACTCGACACCAAGGACGCCGGCGGGCTGGCGCAGGTGCCGGGCGGGGAAGCCTATCTGCCGCTGCTCTACGCGGCAGGATCCTTCGCCGAAGCGGTGGAGCGATTGGCGGCGATCGATGCGCAGGGCGCGCTTGCCAGCCGGATCGCCGGCCTGCGCAGCATCGCCGCTGCAGTAGGAGACAGGGCGCGGCTGACGCTCGACCCAAGCGAGCGGCACGGCTTCGAATATCAGAGCTGGTTCGGCTTCACCCTCTACGCAGACGGCGCGCGCGGCGCGCTGGGGAGGGGCGGGACCTATGCGATCAAGGGCAGCGACGAGGTCGCGACCGGCTTCTCGCTCTACGTGGAACCCGTGCTCGAGGCGCTGGGCGGCGGCAGCGAGGAGCTACGCCCCACGGTATTCCTGCCGCTGGCACACGATCGCGACGCCGCCGCCGCGTTGCGCAGCACAGGCTGGCGTACTCTGGCGGCGGTGAGCGAGGCGGACGATGCGGCAGCGCTCGGCTGCACGCACCGGCTGGAGAGCGGGGCGGCGGTTCCGCTCTAGCAGAACTCGCTGGGGTCGGGGCCCATCCGGCCATCGGCACTATCGAGCGCGTCGATCCGCGCCATCTGATCCTCCGAGAGTTCGAACGACAGCGCCTTGAAATTGGCCTCGATATGATCGCGGCTGCTCGCCTTGGGGATGGTCGAGAGCCCGTGCTGGATGTGCCAGCGGATGATCACCGCGCTGGCGGGCTGGCCGGTCTCTTCGGCAATGTCCTTGATTGCCGGGTTGTCCAGCCCGGCGCCCTGGCCCAGCGGCGACCAGCTCTGCGTGACGATGCCCAGCTCCTTGTGGAGCTTGCGCAATTCGCGCTGCTGGAAGCTGGGGTGCAGTTCGATCTGATTGACCGCGGGCGTCACGCCGGTCTCGTCGATGATCCGGCGCAGATCCTGTTCGCGGAAGTTGGACACGCCGATCGACTTGGCTTTACCCTCGTCGCGCAGCTCGATGAACGCCTTCCAGGTGTCCACGAACTCGCGCTTGTCGGGGCAGGGCCAGTGAATCAGCAGCATGTCGACATGATCGCGGCCCAGCCGTTCGAGGCATTTGTCGGCGGCCTTCTTGGCGCGGCCGAAGCCCTGGCTCTCGTTCCAGACCTTGGTCTGCAGGAAGATGTCGGCCCAGTCGCCCACGCCTTGACCCACGCCCTTCTCGTTCTGGTAGATCGCGGCGGTATCGACAAGCCAGTAGCCGACATCGAGCGCAGTGCGGACCGCCTCGGGCGCGTCGGCATCGTCGATCTTGTAGGTGCCGAAGCCCAGCTGCGGGATCTGGCGGTCGTCGTTGAGAGTGAGGGTGGGGTAATCGGTCATGGGTTCTCCTTTGCCCTGACAATGGTGCAGCGAGGCCAAGTATCCCGAAACCCGCTTGCCCTGCCATCACCCAGCGCCTACCGCCCGCCCCGTTTGTTTCCCAGCAGGTGAATGCAGCCAGATGGCCAATGTGACCGTGATCGGCGCCCAATGGGGCGATGAAGGCAAGGGCAAGATCGTCGACTGGCTCGCCAGCCGCGCCGATGCCGTGGTGCGATTCCAGGGCGGGCACAATGCCGGCCACACGCTGGTGATCGACGGAACCACCTACAAGCTCTCGCTGCTGCCATCGGGCATCGTCTCGGGCACGCTGTCGGTGATCGGCAATGGCGTGGTGCTCGACCCCTGGGCGCTCAAGTCCGAGATCGAGAAGCTGGAAAGCCAGGGCGTCACCATCAACGACGACAATCTCGCGGTGGCGGACAATTGCCCGCTGATCCTGCCGCTCCACCGCGATCTCGACGGCTTGCGCGAAACCGCGGCGGGCCAGGGTAAGATCGGGACCACCGGGCGCGGCATCGGCCCGGCTTACGAGGACAAGGTCGGTCGCCGCGCTATCCGGGTCTGCGATCTGGCGCATCTCGACCGACTCGATCCGCAGCTCGACCGGCTGTGCGCGCATCACGATGCGCTGCGCGCCGGTTTCGACCAGCCGCCGGTCGATCGCGAGGAATTGCTCGACCAGCTGCGCGAGATTGCGCCCTTCGTGCTGCAATATGCGCAGCCGGTGTGGAAGCGCTTGAAGAAGGTGCGCAAGGCCGGCGCCAAGATCCTGTTCGAGGGCGCGCAGGGTGTGCTGCTCGATATCGACCACGGCACCTATCCCTTCGTCACCAGCTCGAACACCGTCAGCGGCACCGCCGCGGCGGGAAGCGGGCTCGGCCCCAACAGCACCGGCTATGTGCTCGGCATCGTCAAGGCCTACACCACAAGGGTCGGCTCGGGTCCGTTTCCGACCGAACTCTCCGACTCGATCGGCCAGCGGCTGGGCGAGCGCGGCCATGAATTCGGCACCGTCACCGGGCGCCAGCGCCGGGTCGGCTGGTTCGATGCGGTGCTGGTGCGCCAGACCTGCTCGATTTCGGGCGTCACCGGGATCGCGCTGACCAAGATCGACGTGCTCGACGGGCTCGACCAGGTAAAGATCTGCACCGGCTACCGGCTGCGCGGACAGGTCTACGACTATCTCCCCAGCCATGCCGCCGATCAGGAAGCGGTCGAGCCGATCTACGAGACGATGGAAGGCTGGCACGAATCGACCGCCGGCGCGCGCAGCTATGCCGAGCTGCCCGCCAATGCGATCAAATACATCCAGCGCGTTCAGGAACTGATCGAAACGCCGGTAGCGCTGGTCAGCACCAGTCCCGAGCGCGACGACACCATCCTAATGCGCGACCCGTTCGAGGATTAATTCGCGGATCGCCGTGGGCGCCGTTGCGCAGCGGTCGAGCGGGCGGCATTGTG
>JAHJPT010000160.1 GCA_018819685.1 Alphaproteobacteria bacterium | reverse complement strand
GCGCAGCGGCAGCAGCCCGCCGACGATGTGCGAACCGTCGAAAGGCGGAATCGGCAGCAGGTTGAACAGCGCGAGAAACACATTGATGAGGATGAAATAGGTGAAGCCGGTGAACAGCCACGGGTTGGGTTCGACGCCGGCAGCATGGCCGAGCCCCATCGCCACGCCCGCCAGAATCGCGCCCAACAGCGCCAGGAGCAGATTGGTCCCCGGACCCGCCGCAGCCACCGCCATCATCCCGTAGCGCGGGTTGTCGAGCCGGTCCTGCCGCACCGGGACCGGCTTGGCCCAGCCGAAGATCGGACCGCCGAACAGCGCCAGCGCGCCCGGCACCAGCAGCGTGCCGACCGGATCGACATGGCGGATCGGGTTGAGGCTGAGGCGGCGCTGTTCCCGCGCGGTCGGATCGCCCAGCATCAGCGCCACCCAGCCATGGGCGACTTCATGAAAGACGATCGCGACGATCAGGCACGGGATCAGGATCGCCGCGAGAATGAGAGTTTCGAGCATTGTGGTTAGATAGGGCGTCGGCGCTCAGCCCGCCAGCGCCTCGCTGAAATGGCGGCGGCACAGCGCGAGATAGCGATCGTTCCCGCCGATCTCGGTCTGCGCGCCCTCGGCCACCGCCTCTCCGTGCTCGTCGACGCGCAAATTCATCGTCGCCTTGCGTCCGCAATGGCACACGCCCTTGAGCTCGACGAGCTTGTCGGCAATCCCGAGCAATGCGGCAGAGCCTTCGAACAATTCGCCGCGAAAATCGGTCCGCAAGCCGTAGCACACCACCGGGACCCCTCCCTCGTCGGTCAGCTTCGCCAATTGCCAGACCTGCTTGCGGGTAAGGAATTGCGCCTCGTCCACCATTACGCAATCGATCGGGGTCGCGGCATGAACCTCCATCACCGAACGCCACAGATCGGTGCCGCCCCCGAACCGGTGCGCTTCGGTCTCGAGCCCGATCCGGCTGCGGATCATACCTTCCGAGCGGGTATCGAGCGCAGCGGTCCACAGCATCGTCCGCATGCCGCGCTCGCGATAGTTGAAATCGGCCTGCAGCAGCGTGGAGCTCTTCCCCGCATTCATGCTGGCATAGTAGAAATAGAGCTTGGCCATGCCTCAACGTGACCGATAGCCGGCGCCGAAGCCACCCCCGATGCCATCCTGGTCGCAGCTTGTCTGCGGATAAGATCGCCACGCGATGCGTTGTCCCACTAAACGTCAGGAAGGACTCCAAGCATGATCCGTTCGCTCCTCATGGGCCTCGTCGCGGGCCAACGCGGCATGACCCCGCTGGCCGCCGTTGCCGCAGCGGCGCGGCGAGGCAATCTGTCCCCCGGCGCGCCGCTCGAACGGCTGATCTCGCATCCGGCAATCGCCGGCGGCACCGTCGCGCTGGCAGCGGCCGAGATGGCGGGCGACAAGATGAAATCCGCGCCCGACCGGATCGAGCCGCTGGGGCTCGTCGCGCGCGCTCTGACCTCGGCCTATGCCGGGGCGGCGCTGGCGCCGCGCGGCGAGCGGACGGCGGGTGCGATCCTCGGAGTCGCTGTGGCGCTCGGCGCGTCCTATGTCGGGTGGCGGCTGCGCTGCGCGGCGATGGAGCGCTATGGCCAAACCGCGACCGGGGCGGTCGAGGACGCGGTCGTGCTCGGCAGCGGTCTGAGCATCGCGCTCGCCCCGCGCTGACTCAGTTCGCGTCGCCGGACTCGTCGTCGAGATCGCGCGCGACCTTCGGGTCGTTGAGCAATTGCTCGATCCGGCTGGCCTCGTCGAAGCTCTCGTCGGCGCGGAAGCTCAGCTTGGGCGCGAATTTCAGCCCCAGCCGTTTGGCGACCTCGCGCTGGAAGAAGGCGGTGTTGGTGCGCAATGCCTTGAGCACCACCGTCTCCTCTTCGCCCAGCAGCGGCTTCACATAAGCCTTGGCGTTGCGCAGATCGGGCGACATCCGCACCTCGGTAACCGAGATCGTGGTGGCGCTGAGCACGTCGTCATGAGCTTCGCCGCGCGCGAGCAGTTCGGACAGGATATGGCGCACCCGTTCGCCGACCTTGAGCACGCGGACCGATTGCTGTTCGGGAGTGGCGGGGTTGCGGGCCATCAGGCGTCTCCCTGCGGACGGGGGGTGGGAATGGCGGTGCTGGTCGCGCTGGCGAGCAGCGTGCCCTCTTCGGAAAGCAACTGGCCCTCGAGGAAGATGACCCGGCGTCCGCGCCGCACTACCCTGCCCTTGCCGATCAGCGGACCCGGTGGGACTGGCCTGAGCAGGCTCATGCTGATTTCCAGATTAAGCGGCGCTTCGGCATGATCGGTTGCCCAGACATGCGCCCAGCCCATCGCCTCGTCGAGGAACCCCGCGACCAGCCCGCCCTGCACGCTGCCGCGCGGAGTGATGAAGCTCGCAGGCGCGGTAAAGCGCAAGGTGATCTCCTCACGCGCCGCGTCGAAACTGTCGAACTCGACACCCATGAGATCGGCATGGGCGGCGTCCAGATTGTGCGGGCGTTCGGCCTTATTCATCTTCGACCCTCATGGTCCCGAGACCACGAACAGCAGGTCTCCGGCAAAATAGATCAGACCTAGAAGGACGGCGATCACCGCCCCAGCGAGGCCGAGAAACCGGAACCTGCGGCTGGGGCGGTAACGCAATACCGATTCCCGCTAGAGCGTGCGTTCGCGCAGCTCGACCTCGAAGACTTCGAGCTGGTCGCCCGGCTTGATGTCGTTGGTGTCCTCCAGGACCACGCCGCATTCGAGACCGGTGCGGACCTCGTCCACATCGTCCTTGAAGCGCCGCAGCGACGCGATGGTGGTGGCCGAGACGATGACGTCCTCGCGGGTGAGACGCGCGAACAGACCCTTGCGGATGACGCCTTCCTCGACCAGCAGGCCGGCCGCCTTGTCCTTCTTGCCCGAGCGGAACACTTCCTTGACGTGGGCCCGACCGACGACGGTCTCGATCCGCTCCGGACCCAGCTCGCCCGCCATCTCCTTCGCGACCTCCTCGGTCACGTGATAGATGACGTCGTAATACATCATCCGGACCTTGTCGCGAGCGATCAACTGGCGCGCCTTGGCGTTGGGGCGCACGTTGAAGCCGATGATCGGCGCATTGGACGCCGCAGCAAGGCTGACATCGCTCTCCGTGATCGCGCCGGCACCGGCATGCAGCACGCGGACCTTGATCTCGTCGTTCGATAGATTGTGCAGCGCGGTGTTGATCGCCTCGACCGAACCCTGGACATCCGCCTTCACCACGACCGGCCATTCGATGACGTTCGACTGGAGGTTGGTGAACATGGTGTCGAAGCTGGTCGGCGCGAGCGCGGTGCGGCTCTCCGTGGCCTTTTCCTGACGGTATTCGGCCACTTCGCGAGCGCGCTGCTCGTTCTCGACCACAGTAAGCTGGTCGCCCGCCTTGGGAACGCCGCCCAGACCGAGGACCTCGACCGGCATGGAGGGTCCGGCTTCCTTGATCTGCTTGCCGAGGAAATCGACCACCGCGCGGACGCGCCCGCTCTGGGTGCCGACCACGAAGGAATCGCCGCGCTTGAGCGTGCCGCGCGTCACCAGCACCGTCGCGACAGGACCGCGGCCCTTGTCGAGCTGGGCTTCGATGACGGTGGCTTCCGCCGGACGATCCGGACGCGCCTTGAGCTCGAGCAGTTCGGCCTGCAACGCGATCGCATCGAGCAATTCGTCGAGGCCCTGCTTCTTGAGCGCCGAGATCTCCACGTCCTGCACGTCGCCCGACATCTTCTCGACGATGACCTCGTGCTCGAGCAGGCGGGTGCGGATCTTGTCGGGATCGGCTTCGGGCTTGTCCATCTTGTTGATCGCCACGATCATCGGGACGCCCGCCGCCTTGGTG
>JAHJPT010000159.1 GCA_018819685.1 Alphaproteobacteria bacterium | reverse complement strand
TGGCATGCTCAAGGGGCGTGAGTGGCTGGTCAAGCCGCGCGTGAGGGCTGCCGCCTGATGGCTGCGAGCGATCCCGACGCGGGCGCGGCTCGCGTCGATGCCGCGGGGCAGGGCAGGCGCACCGGCCTGCTGTCGCACTACCTCCCGATCCTCCAATGGGGCCGGACCTACAACGGCACGGTCCTGACCAACGATCTGGTCGCGGCGATCATCGTCACGATCATGCTGATCCCGCAGAGCCTCGCCTATGCGCTGCTGGCGGGGCTGCCGCCGGTGGTCGGCCTTTACGCGTCGATCCTCCCGCTGGTCGCCTACGCCGTTTTCGGCACCAGCCGGACGCTGGCGGTCGGGCCGGTTGCGGTTGTGTCCTTGATGACGGCGAGCGCGGCGGGCGCAGTGGCGGCGCAAGGCACCGAGCTTTATCTCGAGGCGGCGATAACGCTTGCGGCCCTTTCCGGCGTGATGCTGGCCGTGCTCGGCCTGCTCAGGATGGGCTTCCTCGCCAATCTGCTGTCCCACCCCGTCATCAGCGGGTTCATCAGCGCCAGCGGAATCCTGATCGCGACCAGCCAGCTCAAACACATTCTGGGAGTGTCGGCGCGCGGCGATACATGGCCCGAAATGCTGGGCGAACTGGCCTCCGGGATCGATACGATCAATCCATGGACGGTGGCGGTGGGCGTGCCCGCAACCCTGTTCCTGTTCTGGGTTCGCAAGGGATTGAAACCGGCGCTCGTCCAGGTCGGGCTGAGCCCTCGCGCAGCCGATATCGCCGCCAAGGCCGGACCGGTGGTGGCGGTGATCCTCACGATCGTTGCGGTCATCATGTTCGATCTCGGCGCGCGGGGTGTGAACCTCGTCGGGGCGATCCCCCAGGGCCTGCCGCCATTTGCGGTGCCTTCGACCGATCTCGAGCTGATCGGGCGGCTTTGGGTGCCGGCGCTGCTCATCTCGATCATCGGCTTCGTCGAGAGCGTTTCGGTGGCGCAGACCCTTGCTGCCAAGCGGCGCCAGCGGATCGCTCCGAACCAGGAGCTGATCGGTCTGGGTGCAGCGAACGTCGCCAGCGCGTTTTCGGGCGGCTACCCGGTCACCGGCGGCTTCGCCCGTTCGGTGGTCAATTTCGATGCGGGGGCAGAGACCCCGGCGGCGGGAGCCTACACCGCGGTCGGGATTGCGCTTGCCGGCCTGTTCCTGACGCCCCTGCTGTTCAGCTTGCCGATCGCAACGCTGGCCGCCACGATCATCGTCGCCGTGCTGAGCCTGGTCGATCTCAAGACACCGGGTCAGCTCTGGCGCTATTCGAAAGCCGATTTTGCCGCCCATATCGTCACCATCGTCATCACCCTGCTTGCCGGAGTGGAGCTGGGCGTGATCGCCGGGGTGGCGGTCGGTCTGCTGCTTTACCTGTGGCGTGCAAGCCGTCCCCATGCCGCGATCGTGGGCCGCGTTCCCGAGACCGAGCATTTCCGCAACGTGGAGCGGCACAAGGTTTTCACCGTGCCCCACGTCCTCTCGATCCGCATCGACGAGAGCCTGACCTATCTCAACGCCCGCTGGCTGGAAGAATACGTGCTGGAGGAAGTCGCCGACCGGCCCGCGGTTCGCCACGTGATCCTGATGTGCAGCGCGGTGAACGAGATCGACGCTTCGGGCCTCGAGAGCCTGGAAGCGATCAACCACCGCATGGCCGATGGCGGAATCGGCCTCCACCTGTCCGAGGTGAAGGGGCCGGTGATGGACCGGCTGAAGCGGACGCACTTCGTCGACGAGCTCAACGGCAAGGTCTTTATGTCGCAGAACCGCGCCTTCCGCGAACTCGCTGCCAATGGCGGACCGCCGGGAGATCCCATCGCCGACATGGCCAGGGGCATGATCTGAGATCGACGCCCGGGCAGGGCACAGACCGTCGCCGCACACGTTGGTCGCATGAGGAGCATCCGCTCCAGGCAGGTGGCGCCTCATTTTCCGTAGTTTGTGCGCGAGGAGAGAAGCCATGTCGGATGCCAGGACCAATGACCATTCCGTGATCGCAAGCGATCGAGTGGAAGGCACCAGCGTCTACGGTGCAACGGGCGAAAAAATCGGCACCGTCCGCAGGGTGATGATAGACAAATTGAGCGGTCAGGCACGCGACGTGGAGATCGCAGTCGGCAGCTTCCTGGGAATGGGTGGCGAGCTTCACAGCCTCCCTTGGGAGAAGTTCGATTACGATACGCAGGTGGGCGGCTACAAGCTCGACGTGACCGAAGACGAGCTCCGCAACGCCCCCACTCATCGGGACGACGATCGCGATCAACAATATGATCGCGGCTATCAGACTCGCGTGTACGAGTATTGGGCGGTCGCGCCTTACTGGTAGCTTCTGAGCGCCATCCACCGAACCATCGTCGGGCGATCCACGACCGCTGCGACCCGACGCCCGCAGTTTCCGCTGGCCTTTCAATTGCGCCGGGTTGTCGGTCAGCCGCGTTCGACCCTTGCCTGGGCGGTTCGCCATCTGCGAGGCAGGAAGCGTGGATGCCCGGCGTCCTCGCCTGACTTGCGGCGGTTAGGAACGCTTTTCCTTTCGCGAAGCATTTTCGACCCGAGCTGATCCGATCGAAGAGTGTGCTTATCCGGCCCATCCTGTTACAGTAGCGGACGTAGCGGAGCTCACGCCGAAATCAGGGGCGTGGCTCCCGCTCACCTCAACAGGAGCGTGCAGGCGCGAGCAGTAGCTTTGCGACCTGAATCGAATGCTCTTGAATGACGCAAGCGTCGCTTTTTGCCGGGCTTTTCGGCGGTCAGAGACTTGCGAGTCTTGCGCATTTCGAGCCAGCCTATCTGAACGCGGATGCACCGATATGAGTGAAGAAGCACAAGACACCTTGCTGTTCTCCCCGTCGGCGCAATCCGGGAGGACGCCGATCGATATCGACGTTCTGGCGATCGTTGCGGATCCGGTGATCTGCACCGACGAAGAGGGGCGCATGCTTTTCTTCAATGCGGCTGCGGAACGGTGCTTCGGCTACAGTGCGGCCGAGGTGCTGGGGCAGCGAGTGGAGATGCTGCTTCCGGAGCGCTACAGAGACGCGCACGTTCGACAGGTTAAGCAGTTTGGCTCGGAAGAGGACGTCGAAGGCCGGCTCATGGGTCACCAGCGTGAAGTCTGGGGCCGCCGGAAGAATGGCGAGGAGTTCCCGGGCGAGGCAGCGCTCTCGCGGCGGTTTGTCGACGGCAGAACGGTTCTGACCGTGGTTCACCGGGACATCACCCTGCGCAAAGACCTGGAGGAGCAGCGCGAGGCCGTCGCCCAGGAGATGAACCACCGTATCAAGAACCTGTTTACAGTGTTCAGTGCTTTGGTTTGGCTCAGCGCCAAGAACAGTACGAGCGTTACCGAACTGGAAAGCTCGCTGCAGGAGCGGATCAAGGTCCTGGCCGGAACGCAGTCATTTATGGGGCGGGGCGTTCAGGATAGCATCAGCCTGGCTGATCTGTTGGATGCCGAACTCGGACAATATCGCAACGCAGACGGGACGAACATTAATATAAAAGGCGAACAAGTGTCGTTGCGCTCAACTGCGGTTCAGCCTCTTGCCCTGGCTTTTCACGAATTGGGAACGAATTCGATCAAGTATGGCGCCTTCAGCCACCCGCAGGGCCGCGTAACCGTGACATCGGAGCGCTCCGTCGAACAGGGCAAGCACCTGCTTCTGATCGAGTGGCGGGAAACAGGAGGCCCCCTGGTGAAGCCGCCCGAGCGGCAGGGCTTTGGCACGAGCCTGATCAAGCAAGTCGTCGGAAGGACGTTCCAAGCCGAGGTCCTGATCGACTACCGACCCGAGGGGCTGGTCTGCCGTTTGTCCTTGCCTAGCGCCGAGGTCGAGGAGGACACCCAGCCGTAGAGGCGTGGAACCTCCAGCCAAAAGGCCGCCCATCCCGAGATCGTCTTCGCATCGGTAGGACCATGGGTCTCATGGCCATCTCCCGCCCTCACCGGAACCCCTAGGTCCGCTCCCCCGCGAGAGCGGCCTCGGCCATTGCGATCTGCTGCTTCACGCGCAGGAAGCTGTCGGGAGTGACCGAGATCGAATCGATGCCGTGTTCGACCAGAAAGCGGGCGAACTCGGGGTGGTCGCTGGGCGCCTGACCACAGATCCCGGTGTGCGTTCCGGTGCGTTTCGCTGCGGCGAGCAGCTCGGCGATCGTCTTCGTCACCGCCTCGTTCCGTTCGTCGAATAGCGAGCTGAGCCGGTCGCTGTCGCGATCGATCCCGAGCGTCAGCTGCGTCAGGTCGTTCGAGCCGATCGAGAAGCCGTCGAAACGGGTGGCAAACTTATCGGCGAGCAGCACGTTCGAGGGTAGCTCGGCCATCACGTAGACCTCGAGCCCCGCCTTGCCCCGCATCAGGCCATGCTTGGCCATCTCTTCGAGCACTCGATCTGCCTCCTGGGGCGTGCGGCAGAACGGGATCATCATCACGATGTTGTCGAGCCCGATCTCTTCGCGGGCCCGGCGGATCGCCAGACATTCGAGCGCGAAGCCCTCGCGATAATCCGGATGATAGTATCGGCTGGCCCCGCGCCACCCCAGCATCGGATTTTCTTCCTTCGGCTCGAAGGCTTCACCGCCGAGAAGATCGGCATACTCGTTGGTCTTGAAATCGCTCATCCGAACGATGACCGGGTTCGGATGGTGCGCGGCCGCAATTCGCGCAATGCCGCGGGCAAGCGTATCGACGAAAAAGTCGGTCTTGGTCTCGAAGCCCCGGGTCAGCTCCTCGATCTGCTTGCGGTCGTCCTCGTCCTCGACCTCGTCGAAGCGGACGAGTGCCATCGGATGCACCTTGATGTGGTTGGAGATGACGAACTCCATCCGTGCCAGACCGACCCCGTCGCTCGGAAGACGCCACCAGCGAAAGGCGCTCGCAGGATTGGCGAGGTTCACCATCGCCTTGGTCCGCGTCTCGGGTATTTCAGAGAGGTCGATGTCGGTCACCTCGAATTCGAGCGCGCCTTCGTAAACCCGGCCCTCGTCTCCTTCGGCGCAGGATACGGTGACCGCCTGGCCATTCTCGAGCGTCTTCGTGGCGTCGCCGGTGCCGACGATCGCCGACAGACCGAGCTCCCGGCTGACGATGGCTGCGTGGCTGGTTCGCCCGCCGTGATCGGTGACGATGGCTGCGGCCTTTTTCATGATCGGAACCCAGTCGGGATCGGTCATGCCGGTGACCAGGATCGCGCCGGTCTCGAACCGTTCGATCTCGTCGGGGTTGTCCAGCCGGATCACGGGTCCTGTGGCGATCGCATCGCCGATGGCCACTCCCGAGACCAGCACCTTGCCCTTCTTCGTGAGGCTGTACGACCTCAGCTGTCCCGCCTCGCGGCGCGACTGCACCGTCTCCGGGCGGGCCTGGACGATGAAGAGCTCGTTCGTTTCGCCATCCTTGGCCCACTCCATGTCCATCGGCAGGCCGTAATGGCGCTCGATGATCGTCGCCCACCGCGCCAGCGTCAGGACTTCGTCGTCATCGATCACCAGGCGGCGTCGCTCCTCCGGAGCGGTTTCGACCAGCTCGGTCGCCGCCTTCTTCCCATAAACCATCTTCTGGGACTTGGCGCCGACCTTCTTCTCGATGATCGGCTTGAATTCGGGCCGGTCGAGCAGCGGCTTGAACACCTGGAACTCGTCCGGATCGACCATCCCCTGCACCACCGTCTCGCCCAGACCCCAGGCGCCGGTGATCAGGACGGAACGCGGGAATCCCGTCTCGGTGTCGATCGAGAACATGACACCCGAGGAGGCGAGGTCCGATCGGACCATTCGCTGCACGCCCACCGACAGGGCGATATCGAGATGCTCGAAGCCGTGATTTTCGCGATAGCTGATGGCGCGGTCGGTGAAGAGCGAGGCGTAGCAATTGCGACAGGCATCCAGCAACGCGTTCTCGCCCTCCACGTTGAGGAAGGTTTCGAGCTGGCCCGCGAAGCTGGCCTCCGGCAGGTCCTCGGCAGTGGCGCTGGAACGCACGGCGACCTTGGCCGGTCCCTTCTCGCCCATCGCGCGGTAGGACGAACGTATGGCTTCCTCCAGATCGGGCGGAAAGCCGCCCTCGCGGATTTTCCGCCGGATCGCCTCGCCGACCTGATGGAGATTGCTCAAGTCGTCCTTTAGCTGGCCGATCTGCTCGGCGATGGGCTTCTCGAGCCCGTTGGCCTCGACATAACGCCAGTAGGCGGCCGCGGTCGTGGCAAAGCCGCCGGGTACGCGAATACCCGAGTCGCGCAGGTTTCCGATCATCTCGCCCAGCGAAGCATTCTTGCCGCCCACCCGGTCGCCGTCCTGCCGATTCAACTCGGCAAGTTGCAGAACAAGTTCCGTCTCGTTCATGGTGCAATTTCCTCCTGCTGTACCGGTGTAGAGCCCTCGCGGACGCGCCTCTGCTCGTGCTCGCGGATGTTCCGGTCGGGCTTCGTTTCCGGAACCAGGACGAAGACGAAGGACTGCCCGGGGCTCATCTCGCGGCTCTCGCCTCGATAGGTGACCGTGATCGGATGGGCGGTCATGACCCGGCTCGAGACGGTCAGTCGCTCCTGGGTGATCTCGAGATCGAGGATCTGGCGGCGATAATGCACTGTCGTCACGAGCCGCTCCACCTGCTCGGGCAGGCGAGGGTTCAGCATCAGCGCTCCGGAGCGAGTCTCGAGTCCGGTGTAGCAGCGCTGGATCAGATCGACGGTGCCGGCCATCGCGCCGAGATGAATGCCCTCGGCGGTCGTTCCTCCTTGGAGGTCGCCGACGTCGCTATCGAGCGCCTTCAGCGCCAGTTGCCAGGAGCGTTGCCGGTCGGCCCGTGCCAGCACCCAAGCGTGCGCCAGCCAGCTCAAGGTCGAGCCGTGCGAAGTTCGCTCCATGTAATACTGGATGTTCCGCCAGATCATGTCCGGCGTGAATTCATAGCCGAGTCGGTCGAAGATCAGTTCGATCTCCTCGCGGCTGAACAGATAGAAGATCATCAGCAGGTCGGCCTGCTTGGAGACCTTGTAGTCGTTGGGATCTTTTCCTTCGCCCTCGAGGATGCGGTCGAGCCGCTGAAGGTCGCCGTATTTTTCGCCAAACTCCTCCCAGGGAAACTCCTTCAGATTCTCATAGCCCTCGAACTGGGCGATTATCCCGTCGTCCTGGATCGGGATGAACAGCTTGCGGCTCACCTCGTTCCAGCGCGTCAGTTCGTCTTCGGTGAGGTCCAGCTTCTCGCAGAGCCGGCGGCGCTGGTCGCTCGGAATCAGGTCCAGCACGTCGAACGCGCGCGTCAGCAGCCACGACACCATCAGATTGGTGTAGGCGTTGTTGTCGACGCCGCCCGCTGTTTCGGGGTCGGCACCCGGGTAGGCGGTGTGAAATTCGTCGGGCCCCATCACGCCGCGTATGCCGTAGCGTCCGTCCGGGCGCTTTTGAGCCAGGCTGGACCAGAAGCGGGCGATCTCGAAGAACAGCTCGGCCCCGAAATCGCGCAGGAAGTCCCGATCTGCGGTGGCCTCGACATACTCCCAGATGTTGTAGCAGATCGCGGCGCCAATATGCCGCTGGCGCCAGGTGTTGTCCGGAATCCAGCGCCCCGAACGGGGGTTCAAGTGGATGCGCTGGCTTTCCTCGCGCCCGTTCGAACCGCTCATCCAGGGGAACATCGCCCCCTTCAAACCAGCCTCGCGCGCGGCGCGGCGTGCCTCGTCGAGCCGGCGGAACCTGTAGCCCAGGAGTGCGCGCGTCAGGAACGGCATCCGCAGCGTCAGATAGGGGAAGATGAACAGCTCGTCCCACATGATGTGACCCCGGTAGGCCTCGCCATGCCAGCCGCGCGGCGGCACCCCAACGTCTCTGTCCACCGAATGCGCCGAGGCAGTCTGGAGCAAGTGGAAAATATGCAGGCGCAGCTTGCGCTGCGCCTCGTCGTTCGACGTGCTCTCGAGCTCGATATCGCACTGCTCCCAAAGGTGCGACCAGGCTTCTACATGCTGTTGGCAGAGTTCGTGGAAGCCCGGCGCATGCTGGACGTGAGCGACCGCCTCCTGCAGCGGCTCGGTCGTCGCGGTGTCTTTCGAGCTGAAATAGGCCGCGATCTTGCTGATGGTGATGGATCGACCCTCGCGCGCCTCGATCTCGAACTCCTGCGCAACCATGTCGGGCAGAGTCTCGGTGCGCGCAGGCGCAATATGCGCTCCCTCCAGTTCCACATCGTTGCGAGCGGCAAGCGCGATCTCGTGGCGCGCCTGGACCATGCGGGTGCGCAGAGAGATCACTCCGCTTTCTTCGCAGCGACTGTCGAGTGTCTCCAGATGGCGTCCCTCGAGCGCGCGGTAGCGCTCCACGCCCCAGTTGATGACGCTGGCGTCGATCGCCGAACGCAAGGTCAGCGTCTCCGACCAGTTCTCCGGTGTCACGCGCACGCTCATCGCCGCGAGATGGGGATCGTGCATCGAGACGATGCGTCGCTCGTCCCAGCGCGTTACCCTTCCGTCCGCATCGCGAAACCGCAGCACGCGGGATAGCACGCCCCTCTTGAGGTCGAGTTCCTTACGATAGCCGAGCTGCTCCACTGAATCCGGACCGATCCACTCGCCATCGTCGATACGCAGCATCAGCGGCAGCCAGTTGGGGAGATTGACGAGGTCCTCGTTCTCGATTTCCCGGTCGCCCACGCTCGACACCAGCCGATCGTAGCCTCCCGCGAGATAGGTGCCTGGGTAATGCACGTCATCCGCGAAGCTGTCCGGCGCGCAGGCGCGCGAGACGATGTAGCCATTGCCCAGGGCGCATAGGGTTTCGCGCAGACCCTCCTGCGCCGGGATGTAGTCGGGGTAGACGAGGGACCAGGCCGTCATCGGGCCTGCTTCTCCACGCATTCGCTCAGCCACACCAGGAAGCGGCCGACGTCTGCGCTATTCTCGAGTGCATAATCGGCCGTTGTGATGTACCCGCCATCCTTGACGACGATCGAAATTCCGTCGTCCGCAAGAGCTGCAAAGGCATCCTCATCGGTGATATCGTCGCCGATGTAGAGCGGCAGCGCATCGCGTTCGCCGAGGCGGGTGTTGGCGAGCAGCCATTCGATCGCCTTTCCCTTGTTCCACTCGGCACGCGGCTCGACCTGCAAGACTTTCTTTCCCCTGCTCCTGCGCAGGTCGGCGTGGCGGCCGACGACTTCGTCCACCGCGCTCTCGAGCCGCTCGACGTCCTCTTCGGCTGCGTTCCGGAAATGGACTGCGATCGAGAAAGTCTTTCGCTCGACCTCGGCGCCGTCGATACCCTCGATGGCGCGCCTGAGGTCCTGCTCGGCTTCCGCGATCGGTCGCAGGAATTTCTCCGCCCCCTCGGGCCGCATCTTCAAGCCGCCGGGACCGGCGATGTCGAAGCCGTGGCTGCCGGCATAAAATACGCTGTCGAGCCCGACCCGGTCGCGAACGTCATCGAGGTCGCGCCCGCTGATGATCGCCGTCGGACACTGTTCTGCGAGCTGCGCGACCGCCTCGACCATCTTGTCGGAGATATGCGCCTTGCGGTGGTTCCGCACGATCGGGGTCAGCGTGCCGTCGTAATCGAGGAAGACAGCAAGCGGACGGCTGCCGATCTGCGACACCAGCTCGTCCTGCCGATCCCACACCGCCGGAAGATTGCCGACCGTCCTGAGACCCGAACCATCGGCAGTGAGCAGCCGGCGCAGGTCGCGCACGACGAGGTCGGCACCATGGGCGCGGAGCGCATGCCGCTGCGAGTCGGCATGGTCCTCCTGGCGGTTGATTCCCACCGTCAGGGCGAAGCGCCCCCTCGATCCGGCCTCGACTCCTGCAAGCGCATCCTCGACGACGGCGGTTTCTCGCGGCTCGATTCCGAGCTGCCTCGCGGTCTCCACCAGCATCGCCGGATCGGGCTTGGCGGCGAGGTTTTGCTCCTCGGCATCATCGCCGCTGACGATGGCGTCGAAAAATCCTCCCAGTCCGGCGCTCTCGATCACTCGATTTGCGTTCCGGCTCGCGGAGAAAATCCCGACCGTGACACCGTTCGCCTTGAGCACATCGATCAGGGCGCGGGTGTCCTCGAACGTCGGCACTTCGTTCTGAGCGAGCCACCGATCGAAGCACTGGTTCTTCAGGAAGCCGAGGCCCCGAACCGTCGCAGGAGTTCGGTCGTCTTCGTCGCCTTCGGGCAGGTCGATTTCGCGGGACTCTAAGAAGGCGCGAATTCCTGCCAGGCGGGGGATGCCGTCGACATGATCGAGATAGTCCCGGCGGGTGAACGCTCCAAGATTGTCGCCCCCCGGAGCGTCGTCCCTGAAATCGTCGCCCCCGAAATCGTCGCCGGAGCGGCTGCGAAGCAAGCCGTCGAAGACCTCCTTCCAGCAGGTGAAGTGAGCGACTGCGGTGTTTGTGACAACGCCGTCCATGTCGAAGATGAAAGCGCGCAACACCGCAGCAGACCCGAACCTGGACTTATCCGATTCAGGCGCTCCGTGCGCCTTTTCATTGCTTCTGCTCGAGGCGATCATGCTGTTTGGATCTCTTGACGGATACCCACATCGTGCGGGCGCGCTATCAATCGGTCAACCTGCATCTATCCACGAGAGTTCCGCCTCTGAGCAGTTTAACCTCGGAACAACGACCAGACCACGGCGTTCTCAGCTCGAATTCCCGTCGAATTCCCGGCGCACCTGCAAGCGAACGAAGCTCTAGAGGTGCCGCGTTTCATTCTGCTGCAACAGGGTCGGAAGAGAGGCACAACGATGGCGCGTCTGACACACAAGGTCGCAATCGTCACCGGCGGGTCGCATGGGATCGGCGCTGCCACCTGCGCAATGATGGCGCGCGAGGGTGCCGCAGTCGCGATCGCCGACATTCTCGACGAAGATGGTGAGCGGCTTGCCCAAAGCATTGAGTCGGGCGGGGGAAGGGCGCACTACTGGAACCTGGACGTCACCGACGAAGCCGCGGTGAAGCGGGTGTTGGGCGAAGTCGCGGACGAATTCGGCAAGCTGGATATCCTCGTCAACAACGCCGGAATCGCCGGCGAGAACAAGGCGACCGACGAACTCAGCGCAGAGGAATGGGACGAGGTGATGAACGTCAATGTGCGGGGTGTGTTCTTCTGCACCAAGCACGCTATCCCCCACCTGCGCCGCGCGGGCGGCGGGGCTATCGTCAATCTTTCATCGATCTACGGCATCATCAGCGCCCAGGATATTCCGGCCTATCATGCATCGAAGGGCGCCGTGCGACTGATGACCAAGACCGACGCACTGACCTACGCGAAGGAAAGAATCCGGGTGAATTCGGTGCATCCGGGCTTCATCTGGACGCCGCTGGTGGAGGATCTGGCGCGCCGGTCCGGCGAAGATGTAGAGGCGTTCCGCAGCAGCCTCGATGAGCGCCATCCGATCGGCCATGTCGGCGAGCCGGACGATATCGCGGCGGGTATCCTCTATCTGGCTTCCGACGAGGCGAAGTTCGTCACCGGCAGCGAGCTGGTGATCGACGGCGGCTACACTGCGCAGTGACCGCGGCGAAACCCAAGCCGACAGGCGCAAGGTCGAGCAAGCGGAGTCTATGAGCGGGTCGTACTGCGATCCGACTGCCCGCGCTGAAGGCGCCGCACGATCGACTTCTCCACTTCGAGAATGAGGAACAGGCCTGCTCCTAGGCCGATGATAGCTGCTCCCTGCGCCAGGTTCAGCGCCCTTGTGTCGAATATGCTCTGCAGAAACGGCAGATAGGTGAAGGCGAGCTGCGCCGCGACGACGACCGCTAGAGCAATCAGCACGGGTTTGGTTCCGAGCGCTCCCTTGAGTGTTGCCGATCGCATGTGCAGGAAGCGCACGTTGAACAGGTAGAAGATCTCCGCCACCACCAGCATGTTGACGGCCATCGTCCGTGCCGTCTCGACGCTGGAGCCTTGTGCCTGCACACCGAAGAAAACGAGCAGTACGGCAGCTGCGAACAGCGTCGATACCAGCACGATGCGCCACAACAGCAATCCGGTCAGCAGCGAGGCGTCGCGCTGGCGCGGCGGCCTGTCCATGACACCGGGCTCCGACGGCTCGAATGCCAGCACCAGCCCGAGGGTGGATGCGGTGACGAGATTGATCCACAAGATTTGGGTGGCGGTTAGCGGCAGCGTGAATCCGGCGAGGATGGCGAGGATGACGACGATCGCCTCGCCGCCATTGGTGGGCAGCGTCCAGGCGATAACCTTGCGGATATTGTCATGGACAGTGCGCCCCTCGCGCACGGCGGCAACGATCGAAGCGAAATTGTCGTCGAGCAGCACCATCTCCGAGGCCTCGCGCGCCGCCTCGGTGCCGGTGACACCCATAGCGGTCCCGACGTCGGCCTGCTTGAGCGAGGGCGCGTCGTTGACCCCGTCTCCGGTCATCGCGACGATATGACCGTGCGCCTGGAGTGCCCGCACGATCCTGAGCTTGTGTTCGGGGCTGGCGCGCGCGAAGACCGCAACCTCGGGTACGCAACGGGAGAGTTCGTCGTCATCCATCGCCTCGATCTGCGCACCGGTGAGTGCCTGGGGATCATCGGCGAGTTCGAGCTGGCGCGCGATCGCCCCGGCTGTCGCAGCGTGATCGCCGGTGATCATCTTGACGGCGATGCCGGCAGAACGGCACTCGGCGATCGCCCGCTTGGCTTCCTCGCGCGGTGGATCGATGAAGCCCATCAGCCCGAGCATCTGCGCACCTGCCAGATCGCCATGCCCAATGTGCTCGGCGCCCTCGCCGATCGGCAACATCGCAAAACCGAGCAGGCGTTCGCCGTCTGAAGCCGAGCGTTCGACCAGGGCTTGCCAGTCCACTGCCCGAGCTTCGTCGCCGCACAGCGCCAGCACCGCCTCGGGCGCACCCTTGATGAAAGCGACGTGGTCGCCGCCGGGTGTCCGGTGCAGCGTGGCCATATAGCGATAGGATGCATCGAACGGGATTTCGTCCAGTCGTTGCCAGTCGCGCTGCAGCCCTTCTGTTTCCAGACCGGCCTTGGCGGCGAGCGCGAGCAGCGCACCTTCCATCGGATCGCCCGCGACGCCCCATTGCCCACCGTCCTCCACCAGCCGCGCATCGTTGCACAGCGCGCCGCAGCGGATCAGATCGCGCGGCGTCTCGGCATCGTCCGGCGAGCCCTCGACTGGCGTCACTTCGCCTTCCGGCGCATAGCCGATACCGCTGACGGTATATTCGCGATCCCCGGTCAGCAGGCGGGCCACGGTCATCTCGTTGCGGGTCAGCGTACCCGTCTTGTCGGTGCAGATCACGCTGGTGGCACCAAGCGATTCCACCGCCGGCAGCTTGCGTATCACGGCGCGGCGCGCGGCCATCCGCTGAACGCCGATGGCAAGCGTGATTGTGATGACCGCGGGCAGCCCTTCCGGGATTGCCCCCACGGCCACGGCGACGACGGCGATCAGCGCGTCGACCCACTCAAAACCGCGCACCAGGACTGCAAAAGCGAACAGCGCCGCGCCGAAGACAAGGATTACCAGGGTCAGCAGGCGGGCGAAGGAATTGATCTGCCGCAGGAGCGGCGTCACGAGCGTCGGCACTTGCTGCAGCATTCCGCTGATCTTGCCGATTTCGGTAGTGCTCCCGGTCGCCACGACCATCCCGGTTGCCTGGCCACGCGCAACCAGTGTGCCCGAAAACGCCATCGAGGTGCGGTCGCCCAGCGAGGCGCCCTCGACCACCGGCTCCTCGCCCTTTTCGGCGGCAACGGATTCTCCCGTGAGCGCCGCCTCTTCGATGGCGAGGCTGCGCGCGCGAAGAAGCCTCAGATCTGCCGGAACGCGGTCGCCGGCTTCGATCACGACTACGTCCCCTGGCACGAGCTCGGCGACGTCGACTTCGCGTTTCTCGCCTTCGCGCAGCACCTTGGCATGCGGAGAAATGAGACCGCGCATGCCGCTCAGCGCCTGCTCCGCGCGCCCTTCCTGCACGAAACCGACAGTGGCGTTCACCAGCACCACGAGGAGTATGACCGCGGCATCGATTGCATGGTCGAGCAAAAAGGCGGCCAGCGCTGCGGCAAGCAGGAAGTAGATCAAAGGATTGTTGAACTGGCTCAGGAAGCGCAGCAGCGGAGAGACCGATTTCGCTTCCGGCAAGGTGTTGGGGCCATGGATGTCGAGCCGGGTCTTAACCGCCTCGCTGGTCAGGCCCGCACGATCGGCATCTAGCGCCTCGATCACCTCCTCGGCAGTGCGGGCATGCCACAGGGCTTGTCTCACCATCGTCGTGCTATCCCTCTTCTGCGGCGGAGAACGATTGGCAGGCTGGAACTGCGCGGGCCGGACACGCCACGATCAAGGAGCCTCTCACCGGGCAGAGGAAGCACCGCTATCCGCGAACAGCCGCCGGATTTCGTCTGGCTGCGCCAGATCCGTTCCCGGAGTGAGGGCGGCGGCAGCGCCTGCCGCAAGACCGAAGCGAAAGGCGTCGCCGGGGGCCTGACCGCTCGCCAGGGAGTGCACCATGGCTGCGAGAAAGCTGTCGCCCGCGCCCACGGTACTCGCAGCTTTGATGGGCACCGCCGGCAGTCGCAGCACGCCCGAAGCGTTGCACAGCAGTCCGCCGTCGCGGCCCATGGTCACCGCCACATGCTCCGCTTCGCCGCGATCGACAATCCCCTTCGCGGCCTCGGCGATCGTCTCGTCGCTGGCAAGATCCCGACCGGTCAAACTGCGCAATTCACCGATGCTCGGTTTGACGAGGTATATCCCCCGACCGGCGAGACCCCCTGCAAGGCCCCGTCCGGAACTGTCGAGGACGACGCGAATGTCTCGCTCGTTCGCGCGATCCGCCACTTGCGCGTAAAAGTCCTCGGGAACACCGCGAGGAAGCGATCCGCTCACCACCAGATAGTCGCAGCGCACTTCGTCGATTCGGTCGAGGCAGTCCTGCCATTCGCCGGGCGAAACCGTGGGTCCTTCGGTCACGAAGCGGTATTCGTGGCCACTACCGCGCTCGTAGACCGAGGTGCTCACCCGGGTCTCCCCCGCAATCGCAATGCGGCTCCGTACCAGCTGATGGAGATCGATGAGCCCATCGAGCGCCGCGCCCGTCGCACCGCCCGAGAGATAGTAGCACCGGGCATTGCCGCCGAGACGGACGAAGACCCGCGCGACATTGATCCCACCGCCGCCCGGGGCGTGGCACTCGTTGCGGCCCCGCATCTTGCGAGTGTGAAACACCCGGTCGGTTTCGAAGGAAACGTCGATCGTCGGGTTCATGGTCAAGGTTGCAATGTTCATCATCGAGATGCGTTTCTTTCGCCGACCTGGGGATTGTCATTTTCGGCGCCGGCGCGTTTCGCGGGCGCCAGACAGTATGGCACAGCGAAAACCGAATGCCATGATTCAGATCAAACGCACCGGTTCGAGGTCGCAACGGCGCAGGGGCAAGCGGCTAGGTTCCTAGCCGCCATCTTCGGCCAGGGCCTGCGCGGCATGCGACAGCGTCACCAGCCCGATCCCTCCCACCAGATTGCCGGCGAGCGAGATCGCTGCGACCTTTGCGAGATGCTGCGCTGCCAGATCGGCGCCGATGAACACGCCGAACAGCATGTGGAGCGTTGACACCACCACGTGTTCGAACGGTCCCAGCGCGAGCATGAATCCGACCGCGAAAGCCATCATCGCGCGTGCGCCCTGGCTCTGAGCGGCGATTACGAGGAAGGAGAGCAGGGCTACGAGCGCTCCACCGATGATCGAGCGCGCGAAGGTCGCCAGGGGATCGCGGTTGGCCAGTTCCAAGGCCATGGACGCTATCGATTGGCGAGCACCCTCGTGGAGGGCCCCTTCGACCGACAGGACCAGGATCAGGATGGTGCCGCCCACAATGTTCAGCACGAAGGTGAACACCCACAGCCGCGCCATGCGCCTGGGAATGTCGCGTTCCTTTCCTTCGAAGGCCGTGGCGATCGGATCGAAGAAGTTCTCGTTGAAGAGCTCGGCGCGGCCGATGATCAGGAAGACAACCCCGGTTGCGAAGCCAAGCGCTCCGAGTACCGAGGCGAATTCGCCGAATTGCGGCTGCGCGGCCGAATGGATGAGCGCCTGTGCGGTGCTGCCGAAGATGATCGTAAAGCCGGCGATGAAGCCCGTGGCGAGGAGAGCCGCGAGGCTTTGGTCGAGACGTCGTTTCCCTTCCGCAGCAGCCTTGTCGAAGATTTCCTTGGGTTTCGGCGCGCTGTGCATGCTGGACTGACGGCTAGAAGCGCTGGAAGGTTCCGCCTGCGGAAAAGCAAACAAGCTGCTCCAGCCGCGAAGACGGGCAGCAACGCCCGCTAGTTCGTGAAAGCCCCCCATTTTTCTATATTGTCGGCCCGCTCGACCCGGATCGGGAGCTGCGAATCGAGCAGGGGCGAAAGGCGATGCCGGGCAAACAGTTCGTGAACGGCATCGCTGCCGTCTGCCGCCTCACGCAGCCTTTGCCACAGGAAGAACGTATAGGGCTGCACGCCGCCGGTGTAAGGGATGCCCCGAAAAGACGTTTCGGTCTGGCCGATAATCCGCTGATGCGGCTTGGCGGTGACAGGCTGACCGGGCTGGGCGGCGCCGCTCGCGACATGGGCACACATGACTTCGAGCTGGTCGGTCAGTCCCGGCAGCAGTTCGGCCGCGATCTGGTCGAGCACCGGATCCAGGCTCGCGGGGATCCGGTCACCAGGCGCGAAACCGCCTTCGCCGCCCGTCTGGCCATACTCCACCAGGTCGAGATCGGGCGCATGCATGCGCTCGACCCAGCGGAACACCTTGGGAGCTTCGCGTTGCATGATCGCCAGCGGGACCGGATCGCGGCCGAGATGCGCGAACAGCGGTCCGAATAGCGAATAGTCGCCGATCGAGGGCTGGCTGCCGAGCAGATAAGGATAGGCCGCGAAATGCGCCTCCAGCCCTGCAAGCAGCTGATGATAGCTTTCTTCGATTGCCGGTATCGTTTCCTGCGATACGCCCAGCATCGGCAGATAGCTGCTCATCCGGGCCATCGTCGAAGCGGTACGCTCGGGGTCGCCGCCGGCGCTGAAGGCGTCGCGCAAAAACGCCTCCTGCTCCGCCAGATAGGACCAGCGGTAGTGCATCGCGTGGCGGGTGAGGCTCACGACCGAATAGAGTTCGAACAGATGCGCGACAGCGCGCTGGCGCTTCGTCTCCGGATAGGCAGGATAGCGGACGCCGGCCTGTTCGAAGTGATCGATGATATCGACGGTGTCCTGCACCACTGCGCCGTCCGCCAGTTCGAGAACCGGAATGATCACGCGCCCGATCTTGGGCACCAGCGTCTGGGTGAAATGCGGATCGCTGGGCGCCGTCTCGCGATAGGCGATACCCTGCTTGCGCAGATAGCTGCGGACCTTCCCGGTGTAGAGCGAATGCGGCAGGCCGTAGAGTTTGGGGATGGTTGCCATGGTGCGCGTCTGACTCCTCGTTGCGGAAGGGCGGAAACCGGCTGGCCTCTCTGGCAGCGCAAGGTGCCTGCGCGCAACCGCTGGATAAGTGGCTGCTGCACCTTTGCGTCGGTTGGGTACGCACCTATCCCCGTGCGCCATGGGCGCGCAGATCGAGATCGGTACGGATTCGGAGGGCCGCAGCACCTTTGTCGATGTGGAGGAATTGCTCGCCACACGGCTGCTCGTGCAGGGCAATTCCGGATCGGGCAAATCGCATCTGCTGCGCCGACTGCTCGAGCAAAGCGCGCAGATCGTTCAGCAGGTGGTGATTGATCCGGAGGGCGATTTCGCCAGCCTCGCGGATCGCTACGATCACGTCCTGATCGACGGGGCCGCCCATTCCGCAAGCGAGATTGCAGCACTGGCAGGGCGCGTCCGCCAGCATCGCGTCTCGGTGGTGTTGATGTTGGACGAATTGGAGGTCGAGCAGCAGATCCGCTGCGCGGCGCTGTTCCTTTCGGCGCTGTTCGACGCTCCGCGCGAACACTGGTATCCCGCTCTGGTGGTGGTGGACGAGGCGCAGATGTTCGCCCCTGCCGCCGCCGGCGAGCTGGCGGAGGATGCGCGCCGCCTGACGCTTGCGGCCATGACCAATCTGATGTGCCGCGGTCGCAAGCGCGGTCTTGCCGGCATCGTCGCGACGCAGCGGCTCGCCAAGCTGGCCAAGAATGTCGCCGCCGAAGCCTCGAATTTCCTGATGGGTCGCACCTTCCTCGACATCGACATGCAGCGGGCGGCGGATCTGCTTGGGATGGACCGCAGACAGGCCGAGCGCATCCGCGATCTGCAACGCGGTCAGTTCCTGGGGCTCGGTCCGGCGATCAGCCGCCGCCCGGTCGCTGTCCAGATCGGGGCGGTTCACACCGGCGCAAAGAATGCGGCGGAGGGACTCGCGCCGCTGCCGGTTGCCAGCGGAGACGAACTCGAGGCTCTCCTTCACGACGACCTGGCCCAGCAAGCGGCCGAGCCGGTCCATCCGGCGGCGCGACCTGTCGCGCGATCGGTGGATATCGAGCAAGAAATATCCAGTCGAGCAGGCGCGAGATTCGAAGACCGCGAGCCCGTGCGAGCAGAGGAAGAGACAGCCGCTCCTCCTTCGAACGCAGGTTCGCCGCTCGGCGGCGCGAACGAGGACGGCGTCGCGAGGATAGTGCACGACCTTGCAGCCGAGGAAGGTGCCACCTTCCAGTCGTCCGCAGCACTATACCGTGAGTTCGCACTGCGCTGCCGACAGCGCGGCGTGCCGAGCGCACATATCGACATGGTGCGGTTTCGCCGATCGTTCGCTCATGCGAGCGCGGGATTGGGCTATCTGGAGGCGCCCCTTCGCGAGG
>JAHJPT010000158.1 GCA_018819685.1 Alphaproteobacteria bacterium | reverse complement strand
CGACCAACCCAAACCGCTCATGCCGCATGCGACCGCCACCTGGCTGGTCGACAACACCGGCCTGGCCTTCGAACAGATCGCCCAGTTCTGCGGCCTGCACATCCTCGAGGTCCAGGCCATGGCGGACGATCTGGCGAGCTCGAAATACACCGGTCGCGATCCGGTCCATGCCGGCGAGCTGACGCAGGAAGAGATCGAACGCGGGCAGGCCGATCCGGGCTATGCGCTCAAGATGCAGCGCGCGCCGGTCGAGGTCACCCGCACAAAGGGCCCGCGTTACACGCCGGTCTCCAAGCGCCAGGACAAGCCCGACGGCATCGCCTGGATCCTGCGCAACCACCCGGAAATCTCCGATGCGCAGATCTCCAAGCTGATCGGGACCACGCGCAACACCATCGGCGCGATTCGCGAGCGCTCGCACTGGAACATCCAGAACATCCAGCCCAAGGACCCGGTGACGCTGGGACTGTGTTCGCAGCGCGAGCTCGACGCCGTGGTCGCCAAGGCGGCCAAGTCGATCGTCACCGACGAAGAGGCTGCGGAGCCCGAGATCAAGGTCCCCGGCACCAGCGATCGCGAAAAGCTGATCGAGGAATTGCGCGCCGAGCGCGAAACCAACCAGAAGGCCGCCGCCGAAGCCGCGCAGGAAGCCGAAGCCGCCGCCTGGCTAGAGAACAAGCGCGCCGAGGAAGCTGCCGGCGACGGCCAGAGCTGACCCGCCTACTGCGAAGCACCAGCCGCACTAGCGGCGAAGATAGGCAGGCGGACCCGCAATCCGCCTGCCTTTTTGCTTGCCTTTGAAGGTGAGCGCGTCATGTAACTGACATGACTGTCAATAAGCTTTTTCCGCCCGTTCCTGCATCTTATGGTCACGCGCAGCCGTGGGACAGCGAGGTGGTGCCCGAGCCGCTACACGCCATCCTGCAACGCCAGGCCGAAGCGCGGCCCGAGGCGATGCTGGTCGAGTTCCTCGGACGCAAATACAGCTACCGCGAGATTCACGCCGAAGCGCGACGGTTCGCCCATGGGCTGATCGCGCGCGGGATCGCGCGCGGCGATCGTGTCGGGCTCTTCCTCCCCAATGTCCCCGCCTATGTCTCGGCGTATTACGGGGCGATGATGGCGGGCGCGGTGGTGGTCAATTTCTCGCCGCTCTACACGGTCGAGGAACTTGCCCAGCAGGTCGAGGATTCGGGAACGAGGCTGCTGGTCACGCTCGATGCGCCCGCGCTGCTGCCCACCGCGGTGAAGGTGCTCGACGGCTCCTCGCTCGAAATGCTCGCCGTGGCCAAGCTCTCCGACATGCTCCCGCTGGTGAAGAGTCTGGCGCTGCGCACGCTGCGGCGCAGCCAGATCGCCGCCATCCCTGATCGTCCCGACGTCGCGCTGCTTTCGGACTGGCTGTCCGACACCCCGACGGCGCTGCCCGCGATCCAAACCGGCGATCTCGCGCTGCTGCAATACACCGGCGGCACCACCGGCACGCCCAAGGGGGCGATGCTCTCGCACGGCAATTTGTCGAGCAACGCGATCCAGGTCGACATGATCGATCCCTTCGATCGCGAGCAGCCCGATATCGTGATGGGCGGGCTGCCGCTGTTCCACGTCTTCGCCAACACCTGCGTCCTCAACCGCACGGTGGTGAAGGGCGGGGCGATGGTGCTGGTCCCGCGCTTCGAGCCGGGACAGGTGCTGGCGACGATCTCGCGGACCAGGCCGGTCGCCTTCCCCGGCGTGCCGACGATGTTCCAGGCGCTGCTCGATCACAAGGACTTCGGCAAGACCGACTGGTCGTCGCTCAGGATCTGCATCTCGGGCGGCGCGCCGATGCCCGGGCCCTTGCGCGAGAAATTCGAAAGCGCGACCGGCGTCCGGCTGGTCGAGGGTTACGGGCTCACCGAGAGTTCGGGGGTGGTCTCGACCAACCCCTACGAAGGCCTGCGCAAGCACGGCACGATCGGCCAACCGGTCCCCGGCACGCAGGTCATGCTGCTCGACAAGGAAGACCCGACCCGGCTCGCTCCCGATGGCGCCCCGGGGGAACTGGTCATTCGCGGTCCCCAGATCATGCAGGGCTACTGGAACCGGCCCGATACGCAGGCCAGCGCCTTCGCCGAGCACGAGGGCGAAAGCTGGCTGCGAACCGGGGATGTCGCCACTATCGACGAGGAAGGGTTTCTCGCGATCGTCGACCGGATCAAGGACATGATCGCAGTTGGCGGCTTCAAGGTCTTCCCGAGTCAGGTCGAGGCGGTGCTGCTCGAGCATCCGCAGGTAAAGGAGGCGCTGGTGATCGGTCATCCCGATCCCTACCGCGGCGAACACCCGGTCGCCTACGTTACGCTCAACGAGCCCGGCGATGGCACAGCTGCGGTCACGGGAGACGAGCTGAAGAGTTGGCTCAACGCGCGGGTCGGCAAGCACGAGCGGGCAGAAGACGTGATCGTCCGGGGCGAGCTGCCCAAGACGATGATCGGCAAGCTCGATCGCAAGGCGCTACGCGCCGAGGTTTTGCCTGACTAGGCCAATTTCGGCTCCGGCTATCGGGCCGGACTGCCGATCCTCATTATTGCGCGATGGCGAGCTTGGGTTCGTCGCTGTTGGCCGGGTCCTTGACCCCGGCGCTGGCAGCCGCGGCCTTGCCGTTGCCGCGCTCGTTCGCGCGGGGCGCGAAGCGGCCCTCGACCTGAGCGCCCTGCTCGATCGTGAGCGCGTCGTAATGAACATCGCCATCGATCCGCGCCGATTTGAGGATCACCAGTTCGCCCGCCGTAATCGAGCCGTTGACCGTTCCCGCCAGCCGCGCGGTTTCGGCAACCACCGCCCCGGTGATCGTGCTGCCTTCGCCCTGAACCAGCGCAGCGCAGGCGATATCGCCTTCGACCGAGCCATCGATATGCAAATCGGCGGAGGCATCGATGTTGCCGCGAATCGATATATCGGTGCCGATGACCGAGAAGGTCGAGGATGAATTGCGGGTGGCCATGGGTCTCTCGGTTCTAGAGGCTGGCGCGTGCTGACGCGCTTCGGATTTCTTTGAGAACATTGGGAGCCGTCTCCAGGAAGGGGCGGGGATTGACGGCCCGGCCGTCGATGCGAACTTCGAAATGGAGGTGCGAACCGGTCGAGCGTCCGGTGCTGCCCATCGCGGCGATCGCGGTCCCAGCCTCGACCTGCTGGCCGGCGCGTACCTTGAAGGAGGACAGATGCGCATAACGCGTCATCAGTCCGCCGCCGTGATCGATCTCGACCGTGTTGCCGTAGCCGGACCTGCGCCCGACGAAGCTTACCCGGCCCTTGGATGCCGCGGCGATCGGCGTACCCTGCGGACCGGCGAAGTCGAGCCCGCTATGCATCGCACCGCGACCGTTGAAGGGATCGCGGCGGAACCCGAACCCCGACGACAGCCTGGTGTTGGCGGGCTTGACCTGAGGCAGCGCGTCGAGCGAGGTTTCGAGCGCACTCATGCGTGCGAGACTGAGGCCGAGCCGTTCGAAGCGCGGATCCAAATCGTCGTCGCTGCCGGTGGTCAGTCTCTCCAACGGACCACCCATCGCCTCGCGTTCGGCCCGGCGCAGCACGGTGTCGGGATTGAGCCCGAGCGTGCGCAAGGCGGCGGCAGCGCGGCTGGAGCGCTCGTCGGCGAAGCGGGTCATGCCCTCGACGAAGGCGAGCTGGCGCGCTTCGATCTTGGCAAGGTCTGCGGCTTCGGGGATCACCATCGAGACTTTCTCGACCGTTGCCGTGGCCTCGGTGTCCGCTTCTGCCGCCGCGGGTACGATGACGTCCGCAGGCAGCGAGGCGACCATGTCCTCGATGAACTTCTGTCGCCGCTGCAGATCGTCGGCTACCTCGTCGATGTCGTCGCGGTAGTTCGCCAGCCGCTCTTCGGAATCGGCGACCTTGTGCTCGCGCTCGGCGAGCAGGACGCGATCGCTCGAGGCGCGGTACTGCGACCAGCTCATCGCCCCCAGCGTTCCAACGAAAGCGAACAGCGCGGCGACAACGAAAGCGGCGGCGGCCATCTGGACCCGGGAAGAAACGGTCACGAAACGGACCTGACCTTCGGAGCGCATGAAGAATTCCCGATCGGGAAACCAGCTGGGCACGCGGCGAACCCAGCCGCCGGCGGTAGTATTATCGGACAAACTTGACCCCGTCGTTGTAACTTCAGACCCTCGCCCGATCCGCTAGCAGCGATTGGCAGAGGGTGCGAATCTGAGCGCCTTGAAATGGTCGAACCGAAGGCTCGACGCGGTGAACTGTTCTATTCGCTCCATTTTAATCGTATTTCGCGGGAACAAAACGCGAGGTAGCAGATTCGCGCGGCGGATTCTCCATGATCCGCCGTGACCGGGCCAGGCTGACAGCAGCGAATCGCCCTGCTACCCGATTCGCACATGGCCCGTTCCACGCACACCAGTTCATCGCGCAGCGGTCGCAGTCGCCCACGCACCGGATTTGCAAGGCGGGTGTTCGCGTGAGAGCCCCATCCATGGTGCCGCGCCGCGTCGGCCTGCTCGGCGGCAGCTTCAACCCCGCGCATCGTGGCCATCGCCGCATTTCGCTGTTCGCGAAGGAAGCGCTGGGGCTCGACGAGGTCTGGTGGCTGGTATCGCCCGGCAATCCGCTCAAGTCCAAGGGCGGGATGGCTCCCCTCGAGGCGCGGTTCGAATCGGCGACCCAGCAGGCGCGCCACGCGCCGATCCGGGTGACCGCGATCGAGCGCGAGCTCGGGACCCGCTACACCGTCGACACGCTTGCCGCGCTGCGCCGCCGCTATTCCAAGATCGATTTCTGCTGGCTGATGGGCGCCGACAATCTGGCGCAATTCCACCGCTGGCGCGACTGGCGCGGTATCGCCCGCAGCATGCCGATTGCGGTCATCGCCCGACCCGGCTATGATGGCACTGCCCTCGCGAGCCCCGCGATGGCCTGGCTGCGACGCTTTTCCGCACCCGCCGCCAGTCTTGCAAGAGGGGACGATTGGAGTGCGCCGGTTCTGGTGATTTTGCGTTTCGATCCGGACGAAAGCTCGGCCACGGCTATCCGTCGGGCCGATCCCGACTGGGTGGCGCGGTTCGGATCGCGCGCGTTGCGCGACCAAGTGACCCGGCGACCGATCCCTGCTCGGCCGCTCGGCCAGCACCGGGAAACGACAATTCCGATCGGAACGATCGAGGAAACACAAGCACGATGACGTGCGTTGTGTACTTCATGGCCCTCTTTTTTCGCAACAGGAGTATGATTCACGCCTATGTCTCAGGCGCAAACCCTGTCGGCAGCCGCCGACGCCACAAAGGTCCCGTCGATGAATAGCGATCGCACCGATCCGCTGCTCGACCTGGTCTTGCAGCAGCTCGACGACGACCAGGCCCAGGAGGTCGTCACGATCGATCTGGAAGGCAAAAGCTCGATCGCCGATCACATGGTGATCGCTTCGGGGCGTTCAACTCGCCAAGTCGCCGCGATCGCTCAGAAGCTGGCCGAAAAGATCAAGCAGGCCGGCTTCGGCCCGGTCAAGCTGGAAGGTCTCCCCGCCGGAGACTGGGTGCTGCTCGATGCCGGCGACATCATCGTCCATCTGTTCCGTCCCGAAGTCCGCAGCTTCTACAATCTGGAGCGGATGTGGGCGTTCGGCGATGCCCCGCCGGTCGCCGCCGGCACCGCCGGTACGGCGTAGGACCGCGCTTTCGTCGGGATCGCGCCCTTGCTGCTTCATGTGATCGCGCGCGGCAAGCTGGGTCGCAGCCCGGAGGCTGATCTCGTCGCCCGCAACGAGAAGCGGCTGACCTGGCCGGTCCGCTTCACCGAACTGCCCGAGATCGGTGGGCGCACGCCCGAGCCACAGACACCCTGCCGCATCGTGCTGCTCGATGAGCGCGGGCGCGATCTCGATTCGCAGGAGTTCGCCGATATTCTCGCCCGCTGGCGCGATGACGGCATCAGGGAGGCACGCTTCGTACTGGGTGCTGCCGATGGTCATTCGCCCGAGGAGCGCGGCGCCGCCGACCTGCTGCTCGCTTTCGGCAAGGCGACCTGGCCGCATCTGCTGGCGCGCGCAATGCTGGCGGAACAGCTCTACCGCGCCACCACCATTATCGCCGGTCACCCCTATCATCGTGCCTGACAAGACGGCTAGGACGACGTCATGACGCGCTTGCTTGCCGCCGGCCTGCTGGGCCTTCTCGCGCTTGGCTTCTGGGTGGGGTCGGGTGCGCCAGGCCGCGCGCAATCCGCGGCGCGCTTCGAGGATGCCTCGCAGGCGAGGACGGCGCTCGCGCTGGCGCGCCAGCAGGCGCTTCGCGCCCGGACCCGTGCCGAGCGCTTCGACCGCGAGGCCGCTAGCTCCACGCAGGCCTCGCAGAAAGCGCAGGCCGAGGCTGCCGCGCTGGCGGCGCGGATCCAGCAGGTCGAGGCGGCGATCGGCGTGGCCGAGGCGCAGCTCGAACTGGTCAAGAGCGAGCGCCGTCAGCTCGATATCCGGCTGGCCGAGCGCCGCGAGCCCATCGTCCAGCTGACCGGCGCGTTGCAGACGCTGGTCCGGAGGCCGCTCTCGCTCAGCCTGTTTGCGCCGGGTTCCTTGCGGGACACGGTCTATCTCGGCGCCGTGCTCGACAGTACCGTCCCGCTGGTGCGAGAGACCACCGCCGATCTGCGCGCCGAGCTCGACCGCGCCGCCGTCCTGCAGAGACAGGCGCGCGACGCGGTCGCCGCCCGCCGCGCCAGCGAGACGCAGCTGGCGCAGCGGCGAACCGAGCTGATCGCCATGGCGCAGCGCGAGCGGATCGATGCGCGCCGCGCCGCCGGGGCGGCGGACCGCGAAGACCTGCGCGCGCTTGCGCTGGGCGAACGCGCGCGGGACATCGACGGCCTGATCGAGGAATTGGAGCAGATCGGCGAACAGCGCGCGCGACTGGCGGCGCTGCCGGGGCCGGTCCCGCGCCCCACGGATCCTTCGGCCGATCCTGCCGCAACCCCCGCCGACGTCGCTGCGGCGCCATCGCCATCGCCATCCTCGACCGCGCCGCCGCCTCGTTACCGGCTTCCTGTCGATGGCCGGCTGGTGGCCGCTTTCGGATCTCGCGACGACAGCGGCATCCGGCGCAACGGGCTGCAGCTTCTGCCCCGCAGCGGCGCACAGGTCGTGGCGCCGGGCGGGGGCCGGATCGTGTTCGCGGGTCCTTATCGCGGCTATGGCACTATCGTCATCATCGAGCATGCCAACGGCTGGACCAGTCTGGTCACCGGCCTGTCCGAACTGGCCGCCCGGGTGGGCCAGAACGTCGTCGCCGGTTCGCCGCTCGGGATGGCACAGTTGCGCGACCCGGCGGTGACGCTGGAGCTTCGTCGCGAGGGCGAACCGGTCAATCCGCTCGAATTCATCGCCTGAGAGGGCTGTAGCGGTTGTGCATCCGCGCGGCTGCAGATCTGGAAAAGCCGGCCGTCGATCCTCAGCTAGCGTTCAGCGAGCGCAGGCGATAGAACGGCGCAAGACATGATTGGACATCTGCCATGAAATTCGCCGAACTTGCCCGCGGTGCAGCACTGGTTACCGCCGTTGCCCTGATCCCCGCCACCACCGCCGGGCTGGCGCAGGTGGACGGGCGCGCCGGACCCGAATTCGCGAGCCTGTTCGCCACCTACCAGCGGATCAAGGCTAGCTATGTCGAGCCGGTCGAAGACGACGTCCTGATTCGCGGCGCGATCGACGGTATGCTGGCCGCGCTCGACCCGCATTCCGCCTATCTCGACGGCTCGGACCTTCAGCGGCTCGAGACGCTGATCGACGGCAATTATTCGGGGCTCGGTCTCTCGGTCGTGCTCGAGGACGGCGCGGTCAAGGTGATCTCTCCCTTCCGCGGTAGCCCCGCCGAACAGGCGGGGATGAAGGCGGGCGACTACATCACCCATCTCGACGGCGAGCTGATCTACGGTGGCGATCTCGACGAGGCGGTGGCGCGGATGCGCGGTCCCGCCGGCAGTGCGATCCGCCTGACCATCTTCCGTCCCGGCCGCGACGAGCCCTTCGACGTCAGCGTCACGCGCGGCGTGATCGAGCTCGAGCCGGTCACCCACGAGCTCATGCCGGGCAATATCGGGCACATCATGGTCAACGAATTCTCGCGCGATGTCGGCAGCGATGTGCTGGCGTCGTGGGACGCGCTCCAGGAGGAAGCCACCGGGCGGCTCGGCGGACTGGTGCTCGACATGCGTTCCAATCCGGGCGGTTCGCTCGACGAGGCGGTGGCGCTGGCCGATCTGTTCCTCGATGATGGTCGCATCGTCTCGCAGCGCGGTCGTGCGCGCGGCGAAAGCGTGGTTTACGATGCCGAGACCGTGTTCCGCGGCGATATCGCCCAAGGCGTGCCGATCGTCGTGCTGATCGACGCCGGCTCCGCTTCGGCCTCCGAGATCGTCGCCGGTGCGCTGCAGGATCATCGTCGGGCGGTGATCATGGGCGATCGCAGCTTCGGCAAGGGCAGCGTCCAGTCGCTGCTGCCGCTGGGCCGCGATGCGGCATTGAAGCTCACCACCGCGCGCTACTACACCCCCTCGGGTCATTCGGTGCAGGAAGGCGGTATCAAGCCCGATATCGCGGTCCCGCAATTGTCCGATCCCGACCTCGCCAAGCGATCGCGTTTCACCATGCGCGAATCGGATTTGCGCGGGCATCTTATCAACGAATTGAAACTCGAGGATTCGGCGCTCGAGACCGACAGGCAGGCCGACCCCCGCTTCCAGAAGACCGCCGAGGAACTCAAGGACGAGGGGATCGAGGACTTTCAGCTCCACTACGCGTTGGAAACGCTGCGCCGCACCGCGCCCAAATCGGTGGCGGTGCGTCGTTAGCAGCGCTATCGAGGCTCGATGACCGTTTCGCCATCCTTCCGCCTCGCGCGGCAACTGGCCTTGGGGATTCCCGCCCTCCTGCTCGGGGGCGCCTACATCTCCGAATACGGCTTTGGCCTGCATCCTTGCGAAATGTGTTGGTGGCAACGCTGGCCGCACTTCGCCGCGATCGCGCTGGCGCTGCTGTCGTTCCGTCTGCCCCGCCGCGAACTGTGGGTCGCGCTCGCCGCGGTGGCGATCCTGATCTCGGGCGCGATCGGCGGGTTTCATGCCGGGGTCGAATACGGCTGGTGGGATGGGCTGACCGGTTGCGCCACCATCGTCCCGCAAGACGGGGTGAGCGCTCTGGATTCGATCATGAATGCTCCGATGATCCGCTGCGACGAGGCACCCTGGAGCCTGCTGGGCATTTCGCTTGCGGGATGGAACTTTCTCGTCTCGACCGCCGCGGCCCTCGCCATCCTCATCCTGCTTTCCCGGAGCACGACCCATGCCCAAGCCTGACATTCACCGCATGATCCGCGTCGATCAGGCGGGCGAGTTCGGCGCAACCCGGATTTACGCCGGTCAGTTGGCGGTGATGGGCGACCGCGGGCCGCATTCGGCGGAGATCGCCGGCATGGCCGAACAGGAAGCGCAGCACCGGGCGAAATTCGATGCCCTGATGGCGCGCCGCGGGGTCCGTCCGACCGCGCTCCAGCCCTTCTGGTCGGTCGCCGGCTATGCGTTGGGTGCGGCGACCGCGCTGCTCGGCCCCGAAGCGGCGATGGCCTGCACCGCCGCGGTCGAGGAGGAGATCGACCGCCACTATTCGGAGCAGCTCGACGCGCTCGACGAGGATGGCGACGATCCCGAGCTGGCGGGGATGATCGAGCAATTCCGCGAGGACGAACGCGAGCATCGCGACGCCGCGATCGCCGCCGGAGCCGAAAACGCACCCGCCTATCCGCTGCTTTCCGGGCTGATCCGGCTGGGGTGCCGCACGGCGATCAGAGTTTCGGAGAGGATCTGAACGCATCCGAGCCAGGAACGCCGGGCGTTCCGGCGCGCTTCAGACCCTATTCACCCCGTCTCGCCCTTTATGACGGGCGCATGAGAGGATTACGATGACCAGACGCCCGCTTGCCGCCCTGATGCTCGCCACCGCCGCCTGTTTCGCGAGCCCGCTCGCTGCGCAGGATACCGGCGGCGACAAGGTCAACATGGTCATCGTCTATGGCGATGACGCGGTGCCCGAGCCCGTCGGCGACGAGATCGTGGTGGTCGCCCGGCTGCCCGAGGCGGATCGTTACCGCATCCCAGAATCGCTGCGCTTCAGCGACAATCCGGCCAACACCAGCTGGACCGAGCGGGTCGAGCGGCTCGATATCGTCGGCGATTTCGGCATTCTCTCCTGCAGCCCCGTGGGTCTCGGCGGCTCCACCGGCTGCACCCAGGAAATGATCGCCGCGGCCTATGCCGATCGCGAAAACGCCTCCTCGGTCCGCTTCGGACAGCTGATCGAGGCCGCGCGCGCCGAACGTCTGGCGCAGATCGATGAACTTGCCGCCGAGGAGCAGGAGCGCGTCGAGGAGATCGAGCGGGAATATCTCCGACGGCTCGAAAACCAGCGCGACGCCGAACTGCCCGCGACCGCCGTCGATGCCTCGGCCCCGCCGCTCATCGACCAGGCCGACCGTATCCCGCCGAGCGAGCCCTCCAAGGACACGCCGTTCGATGACGACAGCGAAATCGTGCAGCCGCTGGGGGCGCAGGTGCCCGCGAGCGATCCGGGGACCTGATCTAGGCCGCTGCTGATGCGGGACTGACACCCGCCTCCGAACTGCGCTAGAGCGGGGCGGATGACCCAGCCGCGCAAGATTCTGACCGTGTTCGGGACGCGTCCCGAAGCCATCAAACTGTTCCCGCTGATCCATGCGCTGGAGGGGGACTCCCGCTTCGTCTCGCGGGTCTGCGTTTCGGCGCAGCACCGCGGCATGCTCGATCAGGTGCTCGAGATTACCGGCATCGCGCCGCATCACGATCTCGACCTGATGACGCCGGGCCAGACGCTCGACACGCTGACCGCGCGCGCTTTGACCGGGATCGGCGAGGTGCTCGATAGCGAAAAGCCCGACTGGGTCGTGGTCCAGGGCGACACCACCACGGTGATGGCGGGGGCGCTCGCGGCCTATTATCGCCAGATCCCCGTCTGCCATGTCGAGGCGGGGCTGCGCAGCGGAGATATCCACCACCCCTGGCCCGAGGAGGTCAACCGCAAGGTGGTCGGCAGTTTCGCCGCGCTGCATTGCGCGCCCACTGAAACCGCCGCCGCCGCATTGCGGCGCGAGAATGTCGATCCCGCTACCATCCATGTCACCGGCAACACGGTGATCGATGCACTGCAATGGGTCACCGCCAGGATCGCGGCGCAGCCCGAACTGGCCGCCGGCCTCGCCCCGCTCGAGCAGCGCTTCGCGGGCAAGCGTATCATCGGCATGACCAGCCACCGCCGCGAGAATTTCGGCGACGGCATGCGCGGGATCGCCGAAGCCGTGCGGCGGATCGCGCGGCGCGAGGATGTCGCGGTGATCTTCCCGGTCCATCTCAACCCCAATGTCCGGGCGGTGATGGAGACCGCGCTCACCGGGCTCGACAACGTCGCGTTGATCGAACCGCTCGACTATCCCCATTTCGCCCGCCTGCTCGACATCTCCACGCTGATGCTGACCGACAGCGGCGGAGTGCAGGAAGAGGCGCCTGCGCTGGGCAAGCCGGTGCTGGTGATGCGCGAAACCACCGAACGGCCCGAGGGCATCGCCGCGGGGACGGCGAAGCTGGTCGGGACCAACGCCGATACCATCGTTGCCGAGACCGAGCGTCTGCTCGACGATCCCCGAGCCTATGCTGCCATGGCCCGCGCGCACAATCCCTTCGGCGATGGGCACTCGGCTTTGCGCATCTGCGATCTGCTCGCGGAGCAATGCGTGCCGGTCGAGCGCGCGTTACTGTAAAATTTACCGACAGGCGCTAGGGCTCGCTGAAACACTTCAGGGGTATCCATTTCATGCGCGGTGACATCAAGCCCGACGTCTGCGTCATCGGTCTCGGCTATATCGGCCTCCCCACCGCGGCGATCATCGCCCGTTCGGGCTGTCCGGTCCATGGCCTGGACGTCTCGGAAAGCGTCGTCGACACGATCAACCGGGGCGAGATTCATATCGAGGAAGTCGATCTCGACGGGCTCGTCCAGGCGGCCGTGCAGCGCGGACTACTCAAGGCCTCGACGCGGATCGCGCCCGCCGATGTCTTCGTCATCGCCGTGCCGACACCGTTCGCCAAGGATGGCAATCATACCCCCGACACCAGCTTCGTCATGGCTGCCGCAGCCGACATCGCAGGGGTCCTCAAGAAGGGCGACACCGTGATCCTGGAATCGACCTGTCCGGTCGGCACCACCGAGGCGCTGCGTGATCTGATCGCCAAGGACCGCTCCGATCTGGCGCTGCCCGGCCTGTGCGAGGGTACCCCCGACGTCTCGATCGCCTATTGCCCCGAGCGCGTGCTGCCGGGCCGGATTCTCGAGGAACTGACTCACAACGACCGCTCGATCGGCGGGATCACCCCGCGCTGCGCGCGCAAGGCGCTGGCCTTCTACAAGCGTTTCGTGAAGGGCGCATGCGTCACCACCGACGTCCGTTCCGCGGAGATGACCAAGCTGGTCGAAAATGCCTTCCGCGACGTCAATATCGCCTTCGCCAACGAATTGTCGATGATCGCCGACCGGCAAGGGCTCGATGTTTGGGAGGTGATCCGCCTCGCCAATCGCCATCCGCGGGTCAACATCCTCACCCCGGGACCGGGCGTCGGCGGGCATTGCATCGCGGTCGACCCCTGGTTTATCGTCCATGGAGCACCCGAAGACGCCAACCTCATCCGCCGGGCCCGCCAGACCAACGACGCCAAGATGGCGCATGTGCTCGCCCGTGCGAAAGCGCTGATTGCGGCGCATCCCGATCAGCGGGTCGCCTGCCTCGGGCTCGCCTTCAAGGCGAATATCGACGATTTCCGCGAAAGCCCCGCGCGCTTCATCGCCGCCGGGCTGGCGCGCGAGTTCGGCGAGCGGGTGCATGTGGTCGAGCCTTATGCCGGCGACCTGCCGCCCGAATTCGACGGCACCGGAGCGGTTCTGGTCGATCTCGACACCGCACTCGAGGATTGCGGCATCATCGTCGTGCTGGTCGATCACGACATCTTCAAGGTCGTCCCGCCCGAGGAACGGCAAGGTGCGCTGGTCTATGACACGCGGGGAATCTGGCCCGACGTCGCCTGATCCGCGTCCTGAATTGCAGCGCGGCGTTCAGACGCCGTGATAATCGCGATACCAGCGCACGAATTGCGGCACGCCTTGCTCGATCGAGGTGGTCGGCTCGTAGCCATGATCGTTCCGGATCGCTTCGATATCGGCATAGGTCTTTTCGACATCGCCCGGCTGCATCGGCAGCAGCACGCGCTCCGCCTTGCGCCCGCAGGCCTCTTCGATCAGTCCGATCACCTTGAGCAGGTGCTCCGAGCGATTGTTGCCGATATTGTAGAGCGCGTGCGGCTTGGTGCTGCCCCCCGCCTTGGCCACGCCGTCATCCGCAGGCGGCGAATCCAGACAGGCCAGCACGCCCGCGACGATATCGTCGATATAGGTGAAGTCGCGATACATTTCGCCCTGATTGAACACCTTGATCGGCCGCCCCTCGAGGATCGCGCTGGTGAACAGCCAGAGTGCCATATCGGGCCGTCCCCAAGGGCCGTAGACGGTAAAAAAACGTAGTCCCGTCAGTGGGATACGGTAGAGATGCGCATAGGTCTCGCTCATCAGCTCGTCGGCGCGCTTGGTCGCGGCATAGAGCGACACCGGGTGATCCGCGCGATCCTCCACCGAGAACGGCAGCTTGGCATTGCCGCCATAGACCGAGGAGGAGCTGGCATAGACCATGTGCCCAATCTCGCGCCGCCGCGCGAGTTCGAGCAGTTCGAGATGCCCTGTGATGTTGAAATGGGCGTAGGCGTGAGGATTCTCGAGCGAATAGCGCACACCCGGCTGCGCCCCGAGGTGGACGATCCGGCCGAAATGCTCGCCCTCGAGCGCCTTGCCCAGGGCCACCGGATCGGCGAAATCCACCTCGCGAAATGCGAACGCCGCGCCGCCAGCGGCTTCCGCCCGCTCGAGCCGCGCCCGTTTGAGCGAAACCGAGTAGTAATCGTTGCAATTGTCGATCCCGAGCGCTGCATCGCCGCGCGCCATCAGCGCCAGCGACACGGCGCTGCCGATGAAGCCGGCCGCTCCGGTGACTAAAACCCGCATTGCATCTTCTCCGCCTCAGCTGACCGGTCGATCCGCAAGGGAGCTAGATGCCGACGACCGCGATCGAGGTCGAGTGGCAAGTGGCGGCTTGCTAATTATGGACCGTCGACGCCGTCCGATCAGAACCCTCACTTGGTCCGTTCGGCTCCGGTGGCCAAGTCAGCCCATTGCGGGCCACGAACTGCTAGCCACGCTCTGGGCTAGCCGCCAAGGGTGTTTGTTCTCGCTAAAGTGAGACCAATGGCAAGTTTTGCTCCCGCTACATGAGCGCCATGTGGTGTTATCGCGCAAGGGAGTAGGCGGAGAGAGTAGGGAGCCGCGTGCACTAAAGCGACGTTTCCTTGATGCTGCACCGCCCACGGAGATTTCTTGCCATTGTTGCTAACCGGACGCTTCGCCGCGCCTGACCGCGACACACACAGGGGGGAAGCCCGTGTGTGTGTTAGTTTTCCCCAGTCACTACCTACACAGGAAGTTAGTCGAACACGCGAACCGCATTCAGGTTCGTTTTGCAATTTTTTTGCACCTTGCCTCCCGATTATTTGTTCTCTGTTTGTTCCTTAATGGCCCTCTACTTTTGTAACGCGCAGATTGTTCAAACGGGCCGACATTACCCAAGGGAGATCAGTTACCCAAGTGTGATGTATTTCAAGGAGATGAGGAATGGCTCCGGCAGAAAATGGGAGGAGACTAAAATATTGCCGACAGGTCGGACGGATGCTCTCTCATGAACTTGAGCGGCATCGGTAGCCGCTGCGAGTATTGCCATTGCAGTCCTCATTTTTTGGGGTTAGGGAATTTGAGAGGGCGAGATTTACGCGAACCGGCTCGCTCTGTTATCAACCTTTTCACCCCCGCTTCGGCGGGGGTTTTCTTTAACTGGTTTGGGGCGCGTGTCTTTTTCGTGCGCCTTTGAAAAGGCGAAGGATTCCGTTTCGTTAAGCAGATTAAGTTAATTGGCTTTACTCCATTATCCTTTGGACACGTTGCCATGATAGATTCCAGTATCGGCCGGCGGAAATCCCCGCGGAAGATCATTTCAGTGCCTGGTAGAATCAGGACGGGTCAGTGCATTGCGCACAACGTAGCCATAACGGATCTCTCCGAGGGGGGATGTTGCGCTATTGATCGAGGCGCCTCGCTTAAGGAGGGGGCGACCGTAACGATCCGTGTCGGCCGACTTGATCCGATCGAGGCTACGGTGCGATGGGCCAGGGCTGGCGAAATCGGGCTCGAGTTCCAGAGGCCCATTTACGGACCGGTCTTCAACCATATCCGTGCTATCCTGAACGGTGTTGACGAAAAGCAAGACCGACGCTCTTGGCTACGACCGGTTTAGTATCACCCGCACTCGGCCATTGAGCCTAACACCGCCGCCCTGTTTTTAAGGGTCGGGGCGAGATCTTAACTGACGCTATAAGCCTGAACTGCGGCTTGGTGTTGTCCGTCGTCCGTGACCGTATCAACGCCTGGAACTTGTGCGATCGGTAAATCTAGCCATTGTAACGTCGGCATTTGCAAGTGCTACGTTGCTGAAATCGCTGCATATTTGCTTCGACTTGGATCAACTACGCGAAACATGTAAAGCATGCGCTTAGCATCATCGGCTGGCTCATACGGGCGTAGGGCGTCCTCAAAATTAAGAATGTTGCTAACTCGGCCGATTTATCGTAATTTGATATCGCCATAATTCCCGATGGCGGGCCAGTTCCTATCGCGACTTGGGAACTGGCCCTTTTAATTCCAGCTCGCATTATCGGTAATATGGCGCTGTTGAGTCGGGTGCCTGGTCCGATATCATCAGCTACCCCCCGCATATTGGGCGTTTCCGATGATGGGTTTGGGGAAAACCCAATAGCACTTTTTTACGAATCGGCTTTGCCGCGTGCAGGTCGTGACAACATGAGTGGTGCTCCTCTTTTCGAAAGGAGCCACAATGCCCAGAAAGACCGCAGCGCCTAAGACCTCTTTTACCGTGACGGGCTCGCGCCTGTCTCTGCCGGGCCAAAATACCGATCGCGAAGCTTGGCTTCGTGACGAACTGAGCCAAGAGCTCACCCCTCAGGGCCTGATTGAAAAGCGCTGGGTTGAAGACATCGCTTACCGGTGGGTGCGCATCGACCTTATCCGTGCGCAAGCTGCCGGATTGCAGAACAAGCTTGTGACCGGAGTGCTCGAAAAGCTGGACGACGCGAAGGATGTTCCAGCCCGCAGCCTTTATCCCAATGCTCTCACGAGGAAAGAACGTGAGGTTCTCGAAGCCTGCAATGCAATGGGAAAGAGGTTCGAGACGGACGACATGCTCGATAATCCGGATTTTGCCTGGCTTATGGGGCAGATCCCGTCGGAAGATATGCAACCTCTGAAGGCGCTGCAGGGGCTGGAACACGACGAAGCGCGCGAGCGTGACCGGGTCATCAATCAGTTCGAGCGGCGGCGCCGGCTCCAGGTCCAGCACCTCATCATGCTGATCGACACCAAGAAACGGGGCGCTTTGCCGGTTACGTTTGATTCCCCGGATCTCGAGGTGGTTATATGCGAGGGCGACAAGGGGGATTCCGATGCAACCTGCGACGCGGAAGGGTGAGTTAGATGGCACGCCGGCGTACCGCGGCAGCCATTTGCGCCAGCAAGGCAAACGGCGCGCGCAGCAGGGGCCCCGTCAGCATTTCCGGTAAGGCGAAATCGTCGCGCAATGCGCGCAAGCATGGCCTCTTCAGTCCGATTGAAGCTGACGCACATGTATTGAGCAAAGCCGATATTGAATTGCTCGATCACCTTCGTACGCTGGGGCGCGGAGCGTGGAATGGCGACCAGTTGATTGGAGAATCCTATCAAACGCTTGTTCGACTGCGCCGGGTCCTCGTGCTCATCAAACAGGCTGGCGAAGATATAGGTCTGCTTCTGGCAATCGAGTCGCCAGACATGCCGCTGCTTACCGAGCGCGTAACGCAGCTGGTCCGGCTCGCGCGCTACGAACGCCGCTTTCGCGGAAAGCTCGACCGGACCATGCGCGCGCTGATGTCACTCGACCGCGAGCGTGTCAGCGCAAGCTTAGCCAGCTAGACGCCGGTAGCTCAGTGCGCAGGTTCTCGTGGATACGATCAAGCACCTTGGCTTCGATCGGGGGGCGGATTTCAATTTAAGGTTCGGCGTTGCGGGAGGGAGCGATTGCGGCGGCTTTGCTTGCGTGCGACGGCGGTAGCCTCTGCGGTTCGATACCCCACCGCCCGCGCGCGATGCCATCAAGAACAAGCCGACAGTTTGCACCCATGGGCTGAATTATCCATGAGTTTCAGGTAGTTGTTGCATTCACCCTGCGCCTATGGCGCACTGGCGTCATCTTTAACTTCGTAGAGAACGCACCACATGCGCACCAGCCTCACTCACCCGCTTCAGATTGCAGAAGTTCCAGCCGGTTATGGAATGGGCAAGGTCGGCCTGACCTTCTGTCCTGGTAAGAAGCAGGCCGTGGCGCTCACGGGCGCTTGGAACCGCGATCTCGACCTCGATGTGGCAGCGATCGTAGATTGGAATGCCGCTGCGGTGGTCACGCTTGTCGAAGAGCACGAGCTTGTAAGCTTGGAAGTCGATGGGCTTGGGCACGCCGTCGGCAGGGCACATATGGCATGGTACCATTTACCAATCCCGGATCTCAGCACGCCTAATGCAACCTTTGAGGATACATGGTGCAAAGAGGGAGCAGAGCTACGACATGTCCTCCGTTCCGGGTTTAATGTGCTGGTTCACTGCAAAGGTGGGCTTGGCCGCGCCGGAACTGTCGCAAGCCGCCTGCTGATCGAGCTTGGGATGAAGCCAGGCAAT